>NZ_LGSU01001353.1 GCF_002260545.1 Hydrocoleum sp. CS-953
GGTATTGTAGTCTAGAGAGCTTGGCTTCAAACTTGCGGTATGACTTTACACTCTGAAATACTTTCCCATTACTTAACGTTGCTAATGTCTTAATTCCCAAATCAACACCTACAATTTTAGTAGTTTTTTGTGTTAATTTTGGAGTAAATTCATAGCTACAGCTAAGATACCAAAAAGATGTCCGAAAATCGTATATCTGACATATTTTTTTAATTAATATTTTCTACTATAAATGAAATGATAAGAAATTATCAAATTTTTTACTATTAAATATGAAAAAATTACTAACTCGCCTAGATTGGTCTTATTTTTATTCTCTTTTGGGAGAGGGAACCCTAGCTCTGACATTTGTCTTTTACATTATTCTGGCTCGTTTACTCGGTCCGGAGCGATATGAGATATTTGCATCAGCAGCAGCTTTAGGAGCTATTTTATCCTTATTCATACAATGTGGATTACCATTTCTAATTCAACGTGAAGTAGCAGCTAATCCAGAGGAGGGGTCAAAATATACAATCCAATTTATTCTGTTAGAAATTTTGAACGTTTTGCCTGTTCTAATATTATTATTCCCAATTACCCAATTGCTAAATTACCAAGGAGAAGGATTCATAGTATGTTATCTCGTGGTGTTTGCTGAACTCTGCCGTCAGATTAAATTGACTTTGCGAGGGGTTGCTAAAGGGATGGGTTGGTTCAGAATAGAAACTATTTCTGTGGCAATTGAGCGATCTGCGGTGGTATTTCTTGCTGGTGGAGTCTTGTTATGGACAAATAATTTGGTATTGGTAGTTGGAACCTTAGTGCTAGTTCGTTTATTAGAAAATTTGGGTTTTCTTTACTACTTAAGTCGAAAACTAACTGTATGGCGTACTCTAAATTTTAATAATTTAACAGGAATTTATCAAATTGCATTCCCTTTTGCTTTGTCAGGAGTATTGTGGATGCTTTACTACAAAATTGATGTAGTAATGCTCAAAGGGATGGCTGAAACAGGAGAGGCAGCATTTTACAGTGCATCATATCAGATAGTGGAGATTTTTTCTGCTCTACCTAGAGTGGTTTTTTATGTAATTTTTACGAGATTAGCTCGTTATCATGCTAACGAACCTGAGAAAGTTCCAGAGCAAATATACAAAGCAACCCGCGCACTCTTAATATTAGTATTACCACCAATAGTAATTGCTGGATTTTTTCAAAGTTATTTAGTTGAACTTCTGTATGGTGAGGAATATTCCTATTCAGTTCAATCTTTAGCAATTTTAATTCCCAATATTAGTGTTCATATGTTTGGTTTATTGGTGCAGCAGTTTTTTCTGGCAACTCAACGGGAAAAATATTTACCGCCTTTACTCCTCTTTAGCACTATTATCAACATTATCTCTAACGCTATACTTATCCCATTTTTAGGGTCTGTTGGTGCTGCTTTATGTACTTTATTTAGTGCAGGAGTTTTAGGTATAATTGGTCTAGGAATGATGAGTCGTATGGGTTACAAAAAAGCTGGACACCAATTACAGTTAATTTCTGCAATGAGTTTGCTTTTAACAACAGTTCCTTCTCTAATGATGAATGGATTACAATTACAGATTGGAATAGTTTTAATGATTGGCAGTATTGCAAGTTTAGTAATACTGATGCGACCCCGAAATTTTGTATAAAGGAAAGAGCAATTTTTGAGAATAAAAAATTGCCTTTTTTTTTGATTAATTAATAACTAATTTCAAAACAACTATAGCGCTGTGCTCCGGGAACAGGGAACAGGGAACAGGGAACAGGGAACAGGGGGAATAAATTGCCGATAATATAAGACTTCTAGCTCTTTTGCCCCTACTACAATTTGTAAATATACCAGCGCTCATTGCTNAATAAATTGCCGATAATATAAGACTTCTAGCTCTTTTGCCCCTACTACAATTTGTAAATATACCAGCGCTCATTGCTATATTTGTCACTTAAAAATCTAGGAACATATGTACCTTTTCACCTCTGGTATTTACCAGATTTTAATCTTTTTAAGTCTTACCTATTTGAAATTTTAGTCACTCTAAACTTTCTTAATACTTGTTTTACAAACAGTCTCTAAACTCTTAAAGATTTCTACTCAATGATGAGCTATAAAGTGGAGTGGGACTATCTAAACCCAACCTCAGATTGAAGTATACTTTCAAGTCTTGTAATGCTTCAATTTGACCTTTACGGTTTTTTATCATTGCTAAAAATTTTCGAGGAGGATGCTCAATATACTTAAATTGTAGTTTTTCCAAACTTGAAATTTGCGGATTTTCTAGCTCTCTGTGATAACCATAACGTTCTAAGGTAGAACCAGCTACTGCTTCAAAAATACGCAATTGACGCTCTGTCATCTGTGTACGCCATTTTTCAGTATTACTGCTGATAATAGGACGAGCAAGATTCTGCAGATTTTGCTTATCTGTTTTATATGCTGCATTATCTTTGTAGAAATTTAGCATTTCTGGAGTATATTCTTCTCCTAGAAACGAACACATATCTTTGAGAACTCCCTGAGTGTTTAATAAGAGTTCTTCATATCGAACTTCAAAAAATGAGTTTTGATCGATGACATTTTTCAACTTATNCTGCTGATAATAGGACGAGCAAGATTCTGCAGATTTTGCTTATCTGTTTTATATGCTGCATTATCTTTGTAGAAATTTAGCATTTCTGGAGTATATTCTTCTCCTAGAAACGAACACATATCTTTGAGAACTCCCTGAGTGTTTAATAAGAGTTCTTCATATCGAACTTCAAAAAATGAGTTTTGATCGATGACATTTTTCAACTTATCAATTTCTTCTAGATGTTTTACCCATCCCCTAGCTGTAGGATAAATATGTTTAGGTCCTACTCGGGATTGTTTCCAAGACAATGCGCAATCACGTCCATCACGCACAATATGGATTATTTGTACATTAGGAAATCCATCCAAAATTTCACGCCAGTAAAAAAGATGAGCAGGGGTTTTTTCTCCCCAACGTTGTTTTCCCTGGTTTTTTGCCCATGCAGACATAATTGCCTCAAAAACGCCATGAAAATCATATCTTTGAATAGCTTTGATGCTATTTTCTCTATCTGGATAAGGAGACCAATCAGCAAGTGGACCTGTACTTAAAATGTCATCTAATAGACGTTCTCGATTTTTAGGAAGGTTTAAATCTCCGTAGAATTTTAACCAATTATAAAATGTTCTATATATAAGAGACTCATAAGGAATAGCTATTCTCGGATGGCTATTGAGGAGTTTACTAAGTAGTGAAGTTCCCGATCGCGGACAACCAAAAATAAATATTGGACGTTCATAATTTTTTGTATCAGGAGTTGTATTGTTAACTTTTTGATTCATAAATTTTTACGATGTCTCTATGAACGAGTTTTTACTACTTTGGCAGGTACACCAACAGCAATAGCATAATCTGGAATATCTTTAGTTACTACTGCTCCTGCTCCAATAATACTATCGCGACCTATTTTTACTCCATCTAATACTTTTACGGATGCTCCTATCCAACAATTATCCTCAATTGTAATTCCTTTAACTATCTGACCTTGAGCAATGATTGGAATATCGGTTCTTTCTGTTTCGTGATCTCCACCACCAATTACATAACAATAGGCAGCAAAAAGAACATTTTTACCAATGTTTACTTCTTTGGCAGATTGAATAAAGCAGTTCATGGCAATATTACTATTTTCTCCGATAGTAATATTGCCATTTTTACAACTAATTACACTAGACCTACCAATCATTACATTATCACCAATAATAATTCGGTTATTATCAGCTCCTTTTCCATCTAATACTGCATAATCATCAATTATGACATTATCACCTATATATATTTTATCGGGATGTCGAATTGTGATAGATTTGCCAAAAATTACATTACGACCAACTCTACCAAATAATGATTTATAGAATTTTTTTCTTAAAACTAAACCTATTGCTCCAGGTAAAGCTCCAATGAGTGTTACTAAAAGTTCATATTTGATTAATTTAGAAATACTGTAAGAGCCAATTGTTATATCCTGATATTTTTGTAAAGCTGTCTTTTTTTCATCAGTTAATTTTGCCTGAAGTTCTGTTTTTTCCAAATCATCACTTATAGCCATAGTAGTTGCATTAAATTTCAGTAGTTTATATTTATANACTGTAAGAGCCAATTGTTATATCCTGATATTTTTGTAAAGCTGTCTTTTTTTCATCAGTTAATTTTGCCTGAAGTTCTGTTTTTTCCAAATCATCACTTATAGCCATAGTAGTTGCATTAAATTTCAGTAGTTTATATTTATAACCATCCTTGTTCTTGATACCAATCTCTGGTTTTTTGAATCCCTTCTTTAATTGAATATTGGGGTTCAAATCCTAAAACTTGTTTGGCTTTGTTAATAGAAAATGCGCGATTATTTTGGAAAAAACTTACTCTTCTTCTATGTAAAGGTGGTTCAATATTTAGAGGTACACAAACCTTTTCACAAAGTGTTGCTAAACTCAAAACCGGACCTAAAGGAACTCTAATATTTGGAGGTTTAACTCCTAATTCTGCTGCAATTAATTGACATAATTCATTAAGAGTTAAATATCCTTCTCCACCAAAAATAAATACTTCTCCTATTGCCTTTTCATTGTTCAGACAAAGTAAAAATCCTCGAACTACATCATCTATATAAGAAGGATGAAATAGTACCTCTCCATCTCCCACTATCACAAACCGACCTTTTTGAATCATCTTGAATAATTTCAACATTCGGCGATCGCCAGGTCCGAATAATGATATGGGACGAATTACGGTAATTGGTAAACCTGTTTCTTTATAAAACTCCCACACCCGTTTTTCAGCAATTAATTTTGTTTCTTGATAAAGGTCTGTGGGATTAAAAGCAGTCTTTTCATTAGCTGGAATTTCTAGGACAGTTCCATGAACTCCGATAGTGCTACAATGAATCAGATGTTTAACGTTATGCTTTTTCGCAGCTTCTAAGACGTGATTTGTACCTTCTACATTAACTGCATAAGCTTCTTTGTCATCCGATCCACCTTTGCGAAAATTTGACACTACATGGATGACATTATCTACCCCTTCGACTGCTTTTTCTACAGCTTTTGCATCTCTGATATCTCCCCAAACTACATCATATTCCTCAGAACTATTATTGTTAGGAATTCCTGTTGCAGGAGGACGAGCAAAAATTCGGACATTGTTTCCTGCTGCGGATAATTGAGAAACTATATGACTGCCCAGGAAACCTTTACCACCTGTTACTAATACTTTACTCATTAGCCAACTAAATTTTTAATGATATTTAATAATATTTATCGGTTTATACTGCTTATGCACTTAATCGTAAAGCCAACTGGTTACGAATAAATCGAAATGGTGTTTCTAGGGAACCATAGGGTTGAACTGAAGTAGTAGGATTTAATAAAATCTCCTTCATGCTTTTTCCTGGTTCAGTTTCATTAAACTCACCCTCTACTATAAATCCAAAACTTCCTGGTTTGGTATATTCAGATTTTAAGGGTAGAGGGTCTGTTCCTGGTAAAACTTTCCATCCCTTTTGTTCAGCTAGTTGAAAATAAGATGGTCTTGACCAAAAATTCGGACGACCGCTATTATCACCGAGATATACCATAGAAAGGGTATCTGAGTTTAATAACTTTTGTAAAATCTTACCTCTTTTGCCTATCCATTTTCCTACTGCCCAAGGTAACACAGGTATGCCATTTGTTGATACTATATTTTGGATGGTAGTTTCTACAGGTAAACCATCTGCAAATTCACTATCTGAAATTAGAGCTAAAACTTCTAATTTTTCTGCTGTTACTATTTGCCGACCAGCAATTATGAATATTTTTTGATTCTCGTTATTAGTGGCAGAAATTGATATTGATTCTTGAGTTGGAGCTAATTTCCAATTATTAATTTGCTGATGATTTTGAGCAGATTCTAATAATTTACTAAATTCAAAATCGCCGACCATTTCTGTTAAAAATATCAAAAAAACCGAGTTATCAATATCGGTTTTTGTTCTAGATATTTTCTGAAAATTTGTTAAAGATGCGTTTAATAGTTGGTCAAGTTCAAAACATTTATGAATATGAACGTGAGCATCTGCAATAATTTTTTGATTCATTTTGACTTGATTTATTCAGAGAATTTTCTAGAGCGATAATTTTTCCACAGCCATAACCCACTTAGGAGTAATATTGAGTAACATGATTCCCAAATAATAAATACAAAATGACTAGGGTCGAATAATCCTCTGGAGTGATGAACTGATGGAAAAATTGGTATTGCTGACTTAAAATATGTATCTGTAAACGGTGATAAAAGTTGTAAACCAGAACCAGTTGTTTCAGTGAAAAAATCTAGCACCAAATGGGAACTATAGATAACTAAAGTCAATAAAAATAGTTGTTTAAAAGAAGATTTGCGATAATAACTAATTAACCAACTAACGATGAAACTAAAAACAATGGCAAAAACAAAAGTGTGAGTAATGCCTCGATGAAATCTTTCCCCTGTGATTAACTGAGGCAGAAAATCAAAGTCAGCAAAAATAGCGACAAAAACAGGATAAAAATTTTCCCAGCTCCACCAACGAGAGGGATAATATTTTGCTAATCCTTGGGGTATAAATTTAGATAGTAAATATCCAGAAACTGAGTGAGCTATTGGAGATGCCATAGTTAAAAATTTTTGATATAAAGGAAAAGTATTAAGTTAAGCATTCAGCCGTCAGCTATCAGCTATTATATCAAGTTTCATTAATTAGCCATAATATATCAGCCTACCTTTAGTCATCTTAAAGATGAATTCTGCTGTGCATCCCAGAAATTTATTTCTTGGTGGATGAATAGGTCATTTCAGTTATAGCGCTGTGCTCCGGGAACAGCTCATCTGGCAACAGGCAACAGGGGGAAGAAATTGCCGATAGTATAAGACTTTGAGTTGCTTGGCCTCTACTACAATTTGTAAATATACCAGCGCTCATTGCTATATCAGTTAACAGTTATCAGTAAATATCCGACTAAAGTTGGAGGCTTGAAATACTGAGTTAAATATTTTTTGATCCTATTAAAAGGGCAGGCTTTAAACCTCATTTTTTGGTAAATAATTTGGTTTATTTACTTAACTAAAATGACTTGGATAAAACCAAATTAGATATTTTATGTAATTTTCCTAGACAGAAATTTTGACAGGTGTAACTCCCAAAATATTTTTGATTTCTTGCACTTCCTGTTGTAATTTTTCGGAATTCCAACCTAACTCTTTGCTCATAACTTCAGCACAGAATTGAATAATTTCATCTCCTGGATATCCAGCACTACCTAATTCTGTCCGGCGCAATATTACATCACTTAATTTATGAGCCATTTCTTGATGGATAGCATGGAAAATTTCAGCTTTAATAACTGCTAGTTCACTCTCAGAATTATCCAAATAATTAATAACTTCTGGATAAGCGGAGCCATAGTTATAAACTAGACGACGAATGGTTGATTCTGTCAAACCTTTTGCTTGGTTTTCCACAATAGCATTTTGTAAAAAAGCGTTAAAGTTTTCTATTTCTCCACCATATATAGGTGTAACTGATGAAATTGACTTAGGAGATTTTTTTCCTAATGATTTGAATAGATAATTAACTACTTTTTCAGCTACGTCTCTGGCAGTGGTATATTTCACTCCTACTAATGAAATTAAACCTAATAACCCAGTTTGAGAATGATCGAAAATTTGATAATGTTTTGCTAAGATAGGTTCGCCAGTTTGAGGATTAACATTAGTTGTTGGTAGCATCCCCCCATGTACAAATGAAATTTCTTCCCGCTTTAACTTTGCTCCTGGATATGCTTGGNACGTCTCTGGCAGTGGTATATTTCACTCCTACTAATGAAATTAAACCTAATAACCCAGTTTGAGAATGATCGAAAATTTGATAATGTTTTGCTAAGATAGGTTCGCCAGTTTGAGGATTAACATTAGTTGTTGGTAGCATCCCCCCATGTACAAATGAAATTTCTTCCCGCTTTAACTTTGCTCCTGGATATGCTTGGTTAATAGCAGTAATAAATTGATTTATGTCTTCTTCTGTGATTTGAAAATCATCTGGGTCTTGACTATAAACTGCATATTCTGTACCAATCATAGATCGCCCACGCCAAGGAGCAATAAAAAAGAAGCGACTACCTTTATTAATTACTGTATTTGGGTCAACAGAACTATTTTTGCTGTCGATACCCACGGCATATTTTTCAAATAAAGGACGAGTAGTAACTAAATTCATTGCTTTAGCTAAACCAAAAGGCGATCGCTCTTGTTGGTTGACCATACCTAGAATTTTATTTACCCAAGCTCCAGAGGTATTGATAACTGTTTGAGCGCGGATATCTAATTTATTTCCAGTTAGTCGGTCTATTGCTGTTACTCCACTAATGCGATTATCATTTTGGATAAACCCATTAACTTCAACATAGTTTGCTAAAGTTGCGCCTTTTTGGTCAGCAGAGCGTAAAAATGAGATGTTCAGTCTTTCTGAATTATAGACTTGAGCATCATAGAATATAGCTCCTCCGGTCAAACCTTGAGTCGGAATATCAGGAAGTAACTTTAGACATTCCTGCTTAGAAATGACACGACCATGAGGAATATGTTTTTGGGTGTCTGGGAGTCTATTGCGGTCAAAGCTAACCAAATCATTAATTGCTAATGCCACAGATAAAACTTCTTTTCCCTTCAACCCATGTCCATAAGTAGGAACCAAAACTGGTAGTGGATGAATCAGATGGGGTGCTATTCTCATCAAAGCTGTGCGTTCGTGAATTGACTCTCGCATCCGCTTGAAGTCAGCATTTTGTAGATACCGCAGTCCTCCGTGAATAGTCTTTAAACTATTAGCAGAAGTAGCACCACCAAAATCTCCTTTTTCTACAAGAGCGACAGAGAGACCACGAATACTTGCTTCCCAAGCGAGGGTAGCTCCATAAATTCCCCCACCCACTACAACTAAGTCGTGAATTTTGTTGGTTAGTTTAGTTAAATTTCTTTCCATAACATCTGCTTCATAAAACTGATAGAAAACGTCTTATTTTTACATGATGCCTTAGCTATTTTGAGTTGTGCTTTTTTCCAGTTAGCAGATGCAACGCTTTGATGACAATTTTGGTATTGCAGTGGAGACAACTTAGCTTCAAATCTCTCCATTTCACAGATATTCCTACTCCAACTGACCCCACTTTTTAGTTAAGGTTTTTAATTTTCAAAAGCTTTTTTTTTCTGCTTCTGCTCTAGCATTAGCGTATCACATGAACAGGATTTAGATAAATTTGGGCTACAAATCAGTTTTTTTTTGTTCCCTATTTTCTATTTGCTGTTCTCTGTAACCATAATTTTGTAACCTTCTTTGATCTAGTTTGTATTAGCTGAGTCACCATGATTTTGGTACAGAAGGTTGAGAAGTTCCCGTTATAATCTTTGGTTTAACGGGAGATAACTTCACCAAGTTAACTAAAATACTTAATAATCTGACTCTTTTGCAAGTATTTGTTCCCCATCCATATTTTCATTTCTATTGAAGTTAAGTTTTAGTTTCAGTTCATTGTAAAGATTAGCTAACTTTTCACAAAATGCTGCATAACTATGATTTTTCTGAACCATAATTTTACCTTCTGTACCTAATTTTAATCTTAAGTCAGGGTCTTCAACTAGAGAAACTATTCCTTTTGAAAATGCTTTAGGAGTAGGATGAGATAACATTGCTGTTTTGTGACCTAATACCTGAGTATGAGTTGGTAAATTAGTTGCTAATACAGCCTTACCACTATCTAGATAAGAATATATTTTCATAGGTGTATTCTTACCTTTAGTCCGAGGAGATACTAAAACGTCAGCTTGAGCAAGATAATTTCCTAATTCGCTAGCAGGTTTTTGTCCTAGAAAATGTACTTTTTCTTTAATTCCTAATTTCTTGGCTTTGTTTTGATAGTTTTTAATATCTTCGGGGTTTCCTCCCACTATGACTAAATCAACTTCTTTGGTTTGTTTTAGTGCTAAAGCAAAACTATCTAGCAGTAAATCTATGCCTTGATATTGTTCTAGATTTCCTACATACATTAGCATTGTATTGCTAATTTTCAGTTCCCTTCTAAGATTTTGCTGAGTTAAAACTTCTTTTTCATTCAACAAAGAAACATCTGGTAGGAGTACAACTTTTTGAGGTCGATATTTATAAACAGTATTAGCTAAAGCTTGACAAACTGGAACTACAACTTCTGAATTTTTTACTGCTTGTTTTTCAAACCACCTTAATATAAAGCCAAAACGGGAAAGAAAAGGATATTTTTCCTCCATTTGTTGAGCCAATGAAGAATCCATATCGTAAATATAGGGGATTTTTAAAGTAAATTTCAGTAGTAGTGCAATAAATACTGATTCCTCTACAGCATGAACTAAATCATAGCGTTTTTTAGAAATTAGCTTGATTACTTTAACCAACATTAAAATGTCATAGACTATTTTCTTCCAAGAAAATCCCGGACGAATATTCTTGACAAATGGAACTTTGATAGTGCGGTAAATGTTGGCATTGTTAAATTCAACATTTTTCCCTTCTGCATAAGTTACTACATCAACTTTTTCACCATTTTCTGATAAATATTTCAAGACAAGTTTATCAGCAATAGGTGATCCTCTATCTT
>NZ_LGSU01001354.1 GCF_002260545.1 Hydrocoleum sp. CS-953
ACCCCCCCTACTCCCCTACTCCCCTAACTCCTTAAACACTAACTAGGCCAAGAATAATTTGTAAGCTGGATTTTGGCTTTCGTCCCAATAGCGATAACCTAAGCTCTGGAGAAAAGCTTGCCATTCGGCCATCTCGTAGGGAGGGACTTGTATTCCTACGGCAATACGTCCATAATCTGCCCCATTGTTGCGATAATGAAATAAACTAATATTCCAGTTGGGACTCATGGAGGCAACAAATTTCATTAATGCCCCTGGCCGTTCGGGAAATTCGAAACGGTAAAGTAGTTCGTGGTGAGCGAGGGGAGAACGACCTCCGACGAGATGACGTAGGTGTAGTTTTGTCAGTTCGTCATCTGTTAAATCTATGCTTTTCAAACCCTGGGTTTCAAATGTTTCTAGTATTCTGGCAGCATCGGCGCGATCTTTTATTTGCACTCCAACAAAAATATGTGCTTCTTTTTCTTCGGCAATACGATAGTTGAATTCAGTAATATTGCGTTTGCCAAGACAGTCACAAAACCTGCGGAGACTGCCTGGAGTTTCAGGAATAGTAACGGCAAAGATAGCTTCGCGACGTTCTCCCAGTTCGGCGCGTTCGGCAACAAACCGGAGACGGTCAAAGTTCATATTTGCTCCGCAGGCGACAGCGATGAGGGTTTCTCCTTGAATTTGTTTTTGTTCGACGTAAGCTTTGGCTCCAGCGATCGCTAAGGCACCAGCAGGTTCAACGATGGAACGAGTATCTTCAAATACGTCTTTAATGGCAGCGCAGGTATCATCGGTTTCTACCAGAATAATATCATCTACATATTGTTGACAGAGACGAAATGTTTCTTCCCCTACTTCTCGTACTGCCACACCATCGGCAAATAATCCTACCTGGGGTAAGCGGACTCGATGTCCGACTTTTAAAGACTGTGACATGGCATCAGCATCAACAGGTTCAACACCAATAATTTTGATTTCGGGGCGTAACCGTTTAACATAAGCTGCAATACCAGAAATTAAACCTCCACCACCGATGGCAACAAATATGGCATGGATTGGTTTTTGGTATTGGCGGAGAATTTCCATACCTATTGTACCTTGTCCAGCGATAACGTAGGGGTCGTCAAAGGGGTGAATAAAAGTTAAGCCTTTTTCTTCTTCGAGTTGACGGGCGTATTTATAAGCTTCATCAAAAGTTTCGCCATGCAAAACAACTTCTCCTCCCCTAGCTTTTACAGCATCTACTTTTAGTTGGGGGGTAGTTACTGGCATAATTATTATGGCGTTGGTATTGAGGTGGGTTGCAGCGAGAGCTACTCCTTGAGCATGGTTGCCTGCGGAGGCTGCAATAACTCCACGGGAAAGAATGTTGGGAGGGAGTTGAGCCATTTTGTTGTAAGCTCCACGGAGTTTGAAGGAGAAGACTGACTGCATATCTTCTCGTTTGAGTAGGAGCTTGTTGTTAAGGCGAGTGGAGAGGTTGGCAGCAGTTTCAAGTGGTGATTCTTGAGCTACATCGTAGACGCGGGCGGTAAGAATTTGTACTAAATAATCACAATACATAGTTGTTTTTTTTCTTAACAGGGAGTAGGGAGTAGGGAGTAGGGAGTAGGGGAAAAAAGTTGATTATTTCTGTGGGATAATTAATTTTATTTTTTATGATTTGAGATGTCTGTTACACCTCTGCAAAAATCAAAAATAAAATCAGTTATTATCCATAAATTGTCAATTACTTCTCCCTATTACCTCTTTTATGGAGATGTCTATTTTTGACAAATACCTCCTCTATAACTCCCTTAACTTCTAACTCCTAACTACTCTCTAAATTTAAGCAGACAAGGGCAGAAAAATCAAGAGAGTATTCTTATTCCTAACTCATCTATAACGTTTTTAACCCCTCACTATTCCCTACTCCGCAAATTGAATACGATAAACCCGATTATTTACTTCTTCAGTAAATAATAAACTTCCATCTGGCAATACCTGTAAACCAGTCGGACGACCCCAAGTTTTTTCCTCTGAAACATCTAAAAATCCTGTTAAAAAGTCTCGATATTCTCCTGTAGGATTTCCACTTTGATCAAAGGGTACAAATACTAATTTATAACCTGTAGGTTCCTGACGATTCCAACTTCCTCGGAATGCAACAAAAGCTCCATTTTGATATTCTTCTGGGAAAGTTTCTTGATCATAAAATTGGAGTCCTAGAGGTGCAGAATGAGATTGAAATAAAACATCTGGAGTTACGGTTTGAGCGACTAAATTAGGATTGTCTCCAGCTCTTATAGGGTCTTCCAAATTAGGCGATAAATAAGCATACGGCCAACCATAAAATTAACCTTGTTCTAATCCTGTTAAATAGTCAGGAACTAAGTTATCTCCTAATCCATCTCGTTCATTGACAGTTGTATAAAGTTGACCTGTAATTGGATTAAAGTCTAAACCTACTGGATTTCTTAAACCTGAAGCAAAAGTTTGTGGATTAGAACCATCTAAATTCATTACTTGAACTGAGGCTCTAGGTAATGGTTCAACAGATACATTGGAGAGGGAACCAATAGAAATAAAAAGTTGATTATTTTTAGAAATTGCTAAGTTTCGAGTCCAATGACCTCCTGCTGGTAAATCGGCAATTTTTTCACCAGTACCATTAATTTGTATATCCCCAATATTGTAGGGGGATCTAACTACTGAGTCTGTGTTTCCAACATAGAAATAATCTTCAGTAAAAGCCATACCAAAGGGTTGATTTAATCCGTTAGTTTCTGAGGCAAAAATCTGAGAAAAATCTGCTGTTCCATCGCCATCTGTATCGCGCAATAAACGGATTTGATTTAGTGGTGTTTCTGTTACTAATACATCTCCGGTAGGAGTGACTGCTAACCAACGAGGTCTTTCTAAATCTTCAGCAAAAACATTCACTGTAAATCCATCAGGAACTTGCAACGTTGGATTATCGGGAATTGGAATAATATCAGCAGGATTAGAAGCACTTTCACTGGCAAAAGGTTGTGGTAATGAATCTAGATAAATGCGGATATTTTCTGATGATAATGGTTCGGTTTGTATGAAGGTGCTGTTCAGATTTTCATTGCCGGATGTATCTATAAAAGATAAAGTATTTGGGTCTATTTCTACTGGTGAAGTTGCTAATAATAAACCGATTATTTCTCCTGAATTACTATTTATAATTACAGTATCGTTGCTTCCTGGGGTAGTGGTTTCAAATGTTAAATCATTTGCTGTTAAACCTGATGGTAAGTTGAGGCGATCGCCTATTGAAAAATCAGTAATTATGTCTGCTTCTTGGGAAAGGAAAAATACATCTGCACCGTTGCCTCCAGTCAGAGTATCTATTCCTAAATCTCCATATAAACTATCATCATTTTCTCCACCATTGAGCAAATCATCTTCTTTTCCACCTCTTAATATATCGTTTCCAGCATCACCAAAAATTTCATCATTGCCTAAATTTCCACTGAGAAAATCATCACCATCTCCACCGAAAATAGAGTCGGAATTTTTGCCTCCGAATATTGTGTCATTGCCTTGATTTCCATTAATGGTATCGTTGTCTTGATTACCATTAATAATTTCTGCATCTTCAGCTCCAATAATTGAATCATTGCCACTTAAACCAAGTAAACCTCCAGGGAGATTTGTTAGTAATTCAGGAGTTAGCTGAAAGTTATCAGAATCTAAAGTTAATTCATAAAATCCGTTAGGAGTAGGACCTGCCATTGTTTTTAGATATGTTGGAATTTTTTACTATTTTAATAGTATAGAAGTTAGGAATTAAGAATAGTTGTTATTTATTAAGATTTAATTTTTTACCAGTGATATCAAATTCGGTAGTTTTGATATAAAAAAGTATATTATTCCGGGTTGATATTAAATGTGCTATTATACTAACATCTACCTCCTATCAACCCGGTTTCTTAATATATATAAATCCTAAATTGGTGAGAAAATTTTATCGTAGGGGTTTGGTCTCCAAACCCAAGCAAAAATGGGATAAAAAGACCAAACCCCTACAGTTTTTTCTCGCAAATTATTTGGGATTGCTATATGAGTTTCAATATTTCTAATTATCGCTGTTTTCTGTTGCTTCAAATTCGACTTTATCGTAAAAATCTACTAGAAAGTAGGTTGTGTGGAGGAACGAAACCCAACCTCCCACCTTTTCCCTCTTTCTCCTTCTTNTTTTATCGTAGGGGTTTGGTCTCCAAACCCAAGCAAAAATGGGATAAAAAGACCAAACCCCTACAGTTTTTTCTCGCAAATTATTTGGGATTGCTATATGAGTTTCAATATTTCTAATTATCGCTGTTTTCTGTTGCTTCAAATTCGACTTTATCGTAAAAATCTGCTAGAAAGTAGGTTGGGTTGAGGAACGAAACCCAACATAAATAAGTTTCAATATTTCTAATTATTGCTGTTTTGTGTTGTTTCAAATTCGACTTTATCGTAAATATCTGCCAGGGTTATTTGAAAATCAATTGAATTGAGATATATAGTTTCTTCGAGTTCGTTATATTCTGAAAAAATCCACTTTTTTTGAGCAGTTTTGTAATATTGTTCGACTTCTATTGTGTATTGGTCTATGAGTAGATATTCTTGAAATGTAGGAATAGTTCGATAAGCTGCAAATTTTTCATCTTTGTCATAATTTCTAGTAGAATTTGATAAAAATTCGGCAATTATTAATGGGTTAGTAATTGTATCTTTTATTCCTTGTTGTAGTTGTAAATTTCCTGGAGTTACCATAACATCAGGATAAGTATAGATGTGTTTTTTCGGAATCCAAAGTCGTTGGTCGGAAATAAATACTCTATAGGGTTGACGTTTGAGGGAAAAGTTTAAAGCTGCGCTGAAATTAAGGGCAATTTGATTATGATTTGGAGTTCCACCAGTCAAGGGAAAAATTTCACCGTTGATATATTCGTGTCGTTGTTGTGAGTTAGTTTCAAGGTTTAGATATTCTGTGGGAGTGTAGTTTTTTTGTTGTTGAGTTTGCATAATTTTAAGGTGTTATGGAAAAGGCAATTTCCGCTGCTTTTGGTAATTCAATGGGGATGAAATAATTGTTTGGGTAGAGGTAATCTTCGTTTGATTCCTCGATGACTCGAATCATTTGATATTTAATGGCGGTAGTGTCGGGAATGACTTGATAAATTTTGCTAATTTCTAATGAGTTTGGATAGTTTTTATTGTTGATGCAGATGACAAATTTAGNGTTATGGAAAAGGCAATTTCCGCTGCTTTTGGTAATTCAATGGGGATGAAATAATTGTTTGGGTAGAGGTAATCTTCGTTTGATTCCTCGATGACTCGAATCATTTGATATTTAATGGCGGTAGTGTCGGGAATGACTTGATAAATTTTGCTAATTTCTAATGAGTTTGGATAGTTTTTATTGTTGATGCAGATGACAAATTTAGTTTCTGGGTAAGGGAGTTGCATAATTAAATTTTTTCCTTTTCTTTTTCTTCTACAAATCCTAAATTGAGAAAATCAATTTTTTCATTTCTATTTCCTAGCTTTATTCCCCAACGTTCCTCCATGAAATTCAAGAGCTTAAGACCCCTTTCCAATATTTCTTTTGCTGTCCAATCATCCTTTTCACTAACTTCTATTTCTGAATAGGAACCATATTTATATCCAACATTCTCTCCATTAGAACATTTTTCTTCAAAACATTTATTTCCCAGGCTAGAATTTTTTGGGTGTGACAAAGGTAATAAATTTCCTAAAGACTGTCTTAATATATTTCTTTGAGGAGTATTATAATTAGAGAACTTTCTAGTCCAACATGGCTTGTGAGTATTTTGTGGATAAATATGTTCTATAGTTTTAAAATCACCAGAATCTTCATTATTAAAGTTATCCCAGTTTAATTTATAGCGTTTTGCCTTTGATTTTTCCTTTAGAAAAAGCTCATATTCATACAAAAAATACTTGATGCCATGCCACTTATAAAAACCCGATTTTTGAAAATCTCCTTTGATTCTTGATACAATATTATTCTGATTTATTAGTCGAGTCCGAAAAACTTCGAGAGACTCAATAATTTGCTTAGGTTTTTTTTCACCTTTACTAAGTTCTCTAGCTAATTTAATCATGTTCATTGGAGCTTCTCCATATACAAATAAAAAAGCATACTCGTGGCGAGTATAACTCAATAATTTGAGAAAACCTATTTTTTCCAGAATTTTCAAAAGTTTAATTCTTTGTTCTACATCTTTTTCTTTTTGAAAAAATACCATGAGTAATGGAGCTTCAGGAAAAAAATCATCATTTCTAGAAAACTTAATTAGCTTATCAATCCAGAGTTTTTCTTCTTTAGTAAAATCGCTATCATTAGGATTAATAATTTTATACCATAATCCTACAGATTGTTTGAGATTTTGAACATAATCGTAAATTTCACTTACTGTCAATGTTGCTTGAGTAGATTTGNTTATACCATAATCCTACAGATTGTTTGAGATTTTGAACATAATCGTAAATTTCACTTACTGTCAATGTTTCTTGAGTAGATTTGTTGCTTCTTGATTTGTTGTTTTTACCTTCAATCAGACTCTTTACTGTAAACTTTTTTTCCAAAAGATATGTACTATAGTAACCTCTTTTTTTGCCTGAATAAATGGTATTACTAGATAATAAATCAAAATCAATGCCAAAATAATCATTATCTGATTTTGATGATTTTCCAAAATAAATGTGAGAGTGATTGGATAGAAATATATCATCATCCAAGGGTTTATCTTTGTTCTTCCCAAGATGATGATACATAGTTTTCCAAGTTTCATTAATACTATTCCTTAGTTTATTTTTTTCATCATCCACATCTTCAAATTTTGTCGAAAGATATATTAATCTATTCTTTAGCAACTCTAAGTATGAAAGAGGCTGACCTCTATTGTTCATAGTTTCAAAAGCAACAAATACATCTATATCACTTGAATTTTCGGAGCAATTTTTAGGGATGGAAAAATATCAACCCCTATAAATTTCGGCGATCGTAAAAAGTTACTAATTGTCTGTTTGTATTGGGCAAAACTTTTACCCANCCGAAAACTTTGAGTAAGTTTGCGATATATAATTTCCTTAGCTTCTAATTTTAATTTTTTGATATTTTCCGCAAAAAATTCCTTGGCAAATTCGAGATTATGAGTATAAATTGTTTCCTGTAAAGTTTCACTAGAATCTGACTGTTCAAGAAATATCCTGGTCTTCAAAAATTCATAACTGGGATTATCTTTCTCGTAACCAAAAATATAAGACCTTGATATACCTTCATCCTTAGAATCATAGATATATTTGCTTTTAATATCACTAGCAGATCGAAAATTAATTTTGTCTTTTTCTTCTTCCTTAAGTGATTCTATGATTACCTGAATTAAAATAATTGCAGTTGTCAATCTTTGTTGCCCATCAACAACATAATATGGCTTATAACTCTTATATTTAATAATCCAACGATCATCTTCCCATTTATCATAAATTTTTTCGGGTACTTGTTCTTGAGTTAAAACTCCTAGGTAATGCTTTTTATCTTCTTCAAGTGAGTCTAAATCACCCCAAAAATCCATTAGTTGCTTTTCTGTCCAAGCATAGCCTCTTTGATAATCTGGGATTCTATACAATTTTTCTGTAAATAATTTTGATAAAGATTTTAGTGAGTCTTCCATGTTAAATATCTAGTTGGAAAATATTACCTGGTAAAAAATGAAAATTTTTTTATGATTGTCAGTAAAATTACGGTTTACTAAACTTCAGATTTACTTAGCTTAACCATGATTTCTACTCGTAGACTTTTAGTATATCAATATTTGTCAAACTTGGAAATATATGACTGAAAATCAGAGAAATGTTTTTCTTCAAACTGCCAATAAAAAAATCAAACTAAAGCAAGTTATACTTCTTATTCTCAAACCAACTTTTCCAAATCAATCATCAATTCCGGTGCGTTACGTTTCTCTAACGCACCCTACTAAATTTACATCCCAACTTTTGCCTTAATTTCCCTCAACTTCTCCCCAACTTCACCACTGCTTAATAAACTCTCCGCTTTCGACAAACCTTCATTAATATCAGAACAAATTCCACAACGCCACAAATAAAAACCGCCATTCCAAATAGCTGCTGACATTAACTTACTCGCCTTACCCTGCAAAACTCCCTGCATTTCCTCTACTAACTCGGCAGTTGAACCTAATACAACTTCCTTTCCCTTACAACTATAGTCACTCGGATGTAACAACAGACGTTCAAAAGTGACATTATCCCCAGATGGCATCGACACCCCAACAATAGAAGTTCGATCGCGTGGCAAGTCGCAACTTCCCTCTAACCCCTTCACCGTTGTATAATTCCTAAAACCCTGTAATTTAAAAGCTTCACGAAACATACCTTCTGTTGGAGGATGAACATATCCCGCAGCTAAATGAACTTCTCCCACAAACGGCACCCAAATTAATTCCATCGTTGCTAGAGGAGGTCTTTTACCAATATCTCGACGGTACTCTACTAAACCATCTGCTTCGAGAAAATGTTCTGGTAAATAAACAAACCCTAAACCAGTCTGCTCAAATACCCGTTGCACCTGCACCAACGATAATTTTCCCCATTCAACCCCCAACCCTTGCCATATCTCAATAAAAGGTATTCCCTCTTTTGTCGGCATCCGCGCTCCACCGTGCATCACAACAAACACTCCCGCTGTTGCCAAAATTAAAGCTGTGAGTGGGNCCGCAGCTAAACGAAGCTCTGCCAAAAACGGCACCCAAATTAAGGCCAGCGTAGCTAGAGGAGGTCTTTTACCAATATCGCGACGGTACTCTACTAAGCCATCTGCTGCGAGAAAATGTTCTGGTAAATAAACAAACCCTAAACCAGTCTGCTCAAATACCCGTTGCACCTGCACCAACGATAATTTTCCCCATTCAACCCCCAACCCTTGCCATATCTCAATAAAAGGTATTCCCTCTTTTGTCGGCATCCGCGCTCCACCGTGCATCACAACAAACACTCCCGCTGTTGCCAAAATTAAAGCTGTGAGTGGGGTGACAGGTGCAGTACGCGATCGCCCATCATAAGGACAACCTAAGACTGTCACTGTAGCCATAGATGGTTGACTTTGAAGTTTTGGCCCTAATTCGTAATAAGCATCTAACATTCCTGCTAATTCCTCACCAGTGGGGCGTTTAATACGGTGAGCAATGAGGAAAGCACCAATTTGGGCAGGTCTTGCTTCCCCTAACAACATCATCCGCATTGCTGCTGCTGCTTCTTGGCGAGTTAAATTTTTCCCTGTGTGGGTACCACTGCCAATAGTTTTCAGTAATTCTCGAAAGCGATCGCTCATTTGTTTATCTCTCCGGTTAATTAGTTGGTAGTTATAAATATAGTTAAGGATATCAAAACTATTCTCTATCATTACTTTTTTATTACTAAGAATTAGTTACAGCGGTTTTCATTTCAGTAAACCATAGTAGGGACGTTCCATGGAAAGTCCCTGCTAGATTTTGGTTATGAAGATGTGGTTCATCAACTTGAAAAACACTGTAATAATGATAGGAGTTCAGGAATTAACAATGAACAATTAATAATTAATAATTACCCCTTCTTAAAACAGATAGGATTGACTAAAAGGACAATTTTTGATTTATTCCCTATCCAAGGGGAGCCTTTAAGGCGTGAATTGTTGAATGAATAATTAATTGACTATCAACTCTTAATTATTAATTATTACTATTACAGCCGTTTNTCTTAAAACAGATAGGATTGACTAAAAGGACAATTTTTGATTTATTCCCTATCCAAGGGGAGCCTTTAAGGCGTGAATTGTTGAATGAATAATTAATTGACTATCAACTCTTAATTATTAATTATTACTATTACAGCCGTTTTCCTGCACGATAGACCACAGTAGGGGCGAATGGCCATTAGCTACGCATAACTTTCCTATAGGAATGCTCCGCAAACGTTTTATACCAAATTGATAAATCTTCGCTACAAATATTTAGGTTACTATTTAGGAGTCAGGAGACAGGAGTCAGGAGTCAGAATGAATAAATTTGAGACTATTTTTTATGTTGTAATTATCTTTTTTGTCAAATCAACATTTACCGTAAAACCTTTTAATAGTTGTTATTATTCGTAACATTCTTTTTTCAAAATGGTATTATATGTCGCGCAGCAAAACGCCCCTACAGGGTTTTAGTCGTGACCATGTGGTTCATCAATCTGAAAAGCTCTGTAATTATTAATTATTCGGTAATCTCAGAGGTAGCGAGAGATTGCTTCCTTCCACTCCGTTCCAGTCGCAATGACCTAGAGTAACTAATAGACCTCTCGAGAAAATAAACTTGCTCTTTATTTAAGATAAGCTAGAGTTGTAAAATTCACTTTCCTAAATCATTTTTCGTATCTTTTTCGTAAGAATAAATTCCCTGTTCCCAGTTAAGTCTTCCCTGTTCCCTACTAAGTGCAAAAAGTCTATATCTTTTTCACCAGATGTCTAATTATCAGGTTTAATATCAGAGATTACTTTTAACTTTTAAGTTTTGACTTTTGACTTTTAACTTTCCTAACTCCTCCAGGAATCAATTCTTTAACTAACTGCCAAAAATATTTGATTGGCGGAATTTCTATCCGATCGCTAGTTGTTACTACTACCACTTCACGACTCCAAACAGAATCTTTTCTTGAAGATACCTTAGAATTGGTCAAAGTCGTATCTAT
>NZ_LGSU01001355.1 GCF_002260545.1 Hydrocoleum sp. CS-953
AACTCTTCTAGAGTGTCAAATAAATCTAACAAACAGGATGCTTGTGCTACTGTAACAAACTCTTCTAGAGTGTCAAATAAATCTAACAAGCAAGATGCTTGTGCTACTGTAAAAGTCTTAAATTGGGAGATGGGTAAACCTATTGATGATTTTATTAATATCTTTAATGAAGAGAGTTTTGAGATTGAACAAAAAGCACTAAAACCTGAAGGGTGGCAATTAGAAAATAATACAGTTTTACAGTTATTAGAGAAGTTGAAAAATACAGGGACGCCATTAGGAGAGTATGTTAATGGAAAGTTTTACTATGGGATTAAAACAGGGTTTAACCAAGCGTTTATTGTTGATAGGAAAACAAGAGATAGATTAATTAACAAACATCCTTCCTCGGAGGAGGTTTTGAAACCTTTTTTACGGGGTAAGGATGTTAAAAGATGGGTAGTTAATAATCCTGATTTATGGTTGATTTTTACTCGTCGGGGAATTGATATTAATCAATATCCTGCTATTTTAAATTATTTAAGTCAGTATAAAGAAAGGCTGACCCCTGGTATCAAAGGAGGAAGAAAAGCTGGAAGTTATCAGTGGTATGAAATACAAGATAATATTGCTTATTATAAAGATTTTGATACCCCTAAAATCTTATATCAAGAAATCGCAACTTATCAAGCTTTTTCTTGGGATACATCAGGGGCTTATTCTAATAATAAAACATTTCTCATACCTGATTCTAACTTATTTTTGTTAGCTTTGCTTAACTCAAAGTTAGTTTGGTTTTTCTTAGGTTATATAACTTCTAAATTACAAGGAGATGCGTTTGCTATGCAAACCCCTTATGTTTCTCAAATTCCTATCCCAAAACCGACAGACACGCAGGATGCGTGTGTTACCGAGATTGTTGATAAAATTCTTGAAATAAAACGCAAAAATCCTCAAACTGACACCACAGAATTAGAAAGAGAGATTGATGAGATAGTGTATCAATTGTATGGATTAACAGAGGAAGAGATTAGGATAATTGAAGAAAGCGTTAAGCGATGATCTATAATTAAAATCTCTGTTTTTTTTGAGAATCTTACTAATGAAACTAACAACAATTTATTTGCCACAAGAAACTGAAGCTAACCTACAAGAATTAGCCACTCAAATTTTTGTAACACAGGCTTCCAGCCTGTAACAAGCATCCTGCTTGTGTTACAAAAACTGTACCTCACAGAGGATGGTGAGGTACTTATAACTAATAACTGAAATGACTATGTTTAACAAAAATATCGGCTATATTTCCCCAGATTATTTATCTAAATACAACACCCCCATCAACACAGAAGCAATATTAAAAATCCGTCAAGAAAGACAAACAAAATTATTTGAACCCTCTAATCAAAAATACTATGAAGCAGTACAAACAATAACAGATATTCAAACCGACTTTTTCGACTTTTCCAATGCAGTTATCAAAGTAGGTAACTCTGATGAACTCTCCCCAGAGCAAAAACAACGTTTTATCCACTCCTTGCAAACATTTTGCCCCTGGAAAAAAGGTCCTTTTGAACTATTCGGCGTAACTATCGATGCAGAATGGCGTTCCGACTGGAAATGGGAGCGCATTTTGCCACATATTAGTTCTCTCAAAAATCGCAAAGTCGCTGACATCGGTTGCCACAACGGTTATTTTATGTTTCGGATGGCAGCTCAACAACCAGAATTAGTTATCGGTTTTGAACCCTACACTAAACATTTCTGGAATTTTCAACTTATCCAAAATATTGTCAAACAAAAAATGCTGGCATTTGAACTTTTAGGAGTCGAACATATTCACTACTATCCCCAATTTTTTGACACTATTTTTTGCCTGGGTATCCTCTATCATCACACTGATCCCATTGGTTTGTTGCGCAAAATGCGAGAAGCGTTAGCACCTAAAGGTGAAATTATTATTGACTGTCAAGGTATTCCAGGAGATTTACCAGTAGCGCTCACTCCCCAAAAACGTTACGCTCAAGCGCGGGGTATTTGGTTTCTCCCCACCCAGTCTTGTTTAGAAAATTGGATAGCGAGAGCGGGGTTTAGCGATATCAATTGTTTTTTTGCCGAACCTTTGTCGGTTGAAGAGCAACGACGCACTACTTGGGCAAATATTGATAGTTTGTCAGAGTTTCTGCATCCTGACGATCCATCTTTGACTGTTGAAGGTTATCCGGCTCCTTGGCGTTATTATGCGATCGCGCGGAAGTAGGGGAGTGAGGGAGTGGGGGAGTAGTAAAAAAAGTAATAACTAAGATTAAATTGACTCAGATTGGCAAAAAATTTATTATATCTGTATTAATTACTTAATTAATGGCTAAAATGTCGCCTAAGTATAGCATTACTTTTGCTAATTGGNAGCAACGACGCACTACTTGGGCAAATATTGATAGTTTGTCAGAGTTTCTGCATCCTGACGATCCATCTTTGACTGTTGAAGGTTATCCGGCTCCTTGGCGTTATTATGCGATCGCGCGGAAGTAGGGGAGTGAGGGAGTGGGGGAGTAGGGGAGTAGGAAGTGTGGGAAGGGTGGGGAGGTGTGGGAAGATAGAACTCCGTTCCGCTTAGGCGATCGAATCTTGTCTGCTTATGCAGTTTGGTCTGAATTCTAAATTCTAAATTCTAAATTCTAAATTCTGATGCGGGCATCTTGCCCGCGACTAATTTATCTGACTGAGATGAAATTCCCTCAGAATTTAACTTCTGACTTCTGAATTCTAAATTCAGCAGCAATTCTGAATTCTAAATTCTGAATTCTAAATTCCCCCTTACTCTGGTAAAATCTCAGTAACAGTCTCATAAAAATTAGTTTCTGGTGGTTTAGCAAATAAATGCGACATTTCTGCCAATGCTGCCTTATAAGCATCAGTTTGATTAGCATCCATATCTTCAACTCCTTCCCAAAAAATTACAGCAATACCTTTATCTGTTCCTGGCAACTGCAATAAATAAGCTCCTTTAAAACCTTCGTTATAAGTAGCAACTGCCTTTTCATAAAGTTCTTTTGCTTCTTGAAACTTTCCAGGTTTAAATTCTCCCAGAGCAACATAAGCATATTTATGCTTCAAAAAATCCATAAAATCTGACATTTTTTTCTCCCTTTCTACAAGTTTTAAATTGTTGGCTGTATTAGCACTTATATCATGTCCAGTTAAATATTTACCATTAGGAATAAATAAAATAAATATCTAAAACATTGAGATTTATTCCTTTCATTCCGTTCGAGTCGGAATGACTTTATAGTTAGTATTTATCCAGACATAATATCTGACCATTCAGCTATTAGCAGTCAGCTTTTAGCTGTTTCATAAATAATGAATATACACTCTCCTTTGTCAAGGTCAGTTTTTTTTCCAATACTTTTAATTATCCTTAAATCTATCAATACTAATTCCTGCTCAAAAGGTAATAAATTAATATAGCAATCCTAAATAGGTCGCGACAAATCAAAAAGTAGATAAAAAACTTGAAACTCCTACCTGTTGCCTCTTGCCTGTTGCCTGTTGCCTAAAAAGCAGTAAGATTTTTGCCACGAATAAAATAGGATTGCTATAGCTGACTACTGACTGCTAACCGCTGAATCCTTACCGAAAAATACAGGTATAAAGCCTCTCCTTTTAAGGATAAAAAAAGTGCTAGGATATTTCCTTATATTCAATCCTCTCAATTTTAACCAGAGGTAATTATAAATTATCAATTATCCATTAATGAATCAAACCATTCTTAATAGCTAATTACTAATTTCTATATTATCTCATACCTGTCACATCTAAATTTTGCACCCTAAACTCTGACATATTATCAGATAAAGATTCCCAGAAAGGATGATTTTTTCCTAAGCGAGTTGTATTCGTAGCATCATGAACATTTCCTCTTAATTGTTGATAATATCCATCATCCATAAAATTAATATTCAAACTAGAATCAGCCACCAACCTGCGGAATTTTTCCTCAGTATAATCTCTGCCATTAATTAATGCTCCTCCAGGATTTGAAACCAATAATTCTCCATTAATTACCACCGAATTAACCATATTTGGCCACCAAGAATAACCGCTATATCCAAACATAGCTGGCACTTGAATTATCTGGTCATCACTGAGATTAAATTCCTGTTTTAACTTCTCAATTAATGGGTTTAATTTTTCCCTTTGTAAATAGAGATTATGCTGAATTAACTTAGAATTTTTCAACGCAGCCCTAACTGTTGTTTGAGTGCTTAAACCACGATTTATAGCAGCTTGCCCATAGCCTTCTTCACTTAGTTCTTCTAATAATTTTACCCCCGCTTCTGGACTCACAATTAACATTAAAGGTTTGCCAAATTTACTAGGAATAAAACTAATAATTTCATCTACATGACGAATCATTAACCAAGAAGTATCAACATCCACTGGCGGACCCTGAATTCTTTGTGCTTTAATGAAGTCAATAATATCAGGATTCATACCTACTTCTCCGGCTTTACCATAATAAACTCTTCCCATAGGATATCCCGGCAAAGGTGGAGTCACTTCTAGATTTCCATAAGCATCTGCCCACCTATTTAGAGGATCTAGTTGTCTGGGTTTACCGACTTCAAACCAACCAAAATTCTCTTTGAGGAGACTTCTAGCATAGCGATCGTTCTCTCCTGGACGGTTAGCTTTGAGAGCAACATTCATATTGCGCATTTTACCTTGACTGGGAAACTGCACATAACCTATTTCTTGAGTATCTTGCATCCAGGTAGTGCCACCAGGATTAATTTTTGCTGTTGCACCTGTTTTTTCAATAATTTCTCTGATTTTATCAATAAACTCTTGATTAGCATAACCTCGTTCGCTAACGTGAAGTTCTTTAACGGCAGCAGTGTTAGGAGACATCAACCAAGGAACTACACCTATTTGAATACTATCAGAAGCAATTTGTCTACCATTTTTTTCAGCGATCGCCTTCAAATTAACTACTCCTTTCCAGTTGCGATCGGCAAATTGTTTAGCTTCTACACCTAATACTATTTTCTCCCTGGGTATTAACGCTTCAGTACCAGAAATGTCTACTGGTTGCCATCCAGATTCTGTTTTTTGAAATACATTAATATAGCTAGTAACATCTGTGTCTGTAGAAATGTATATTTGAGCATCCCTATAGTTTTCTGCCAATTGAATATTAACAATAGCTAAATCTTCTACATCACTTTCACCATTAACATCCCCATCTCGCCAGTCTGGGATTCGATCACCATTATCATCATCATTATTAAATAACATCAACGCACCTTCTGATAAAGACCATTTTTCTCTGCCTGACTTATCAGCTTCATCCACTTCCCCATCTCTGTTAGTATCACCATAAATTGTGAAACNGAATATTAACAATAGCTAAATCTTCTACATCACTTTCACCATTAACATCCCCATCTCGCCAGTCTGGGATTCGATCACCATTATCATCATCATTATTAAATAACATCAACGCACCTTCTGATAAAGACCATTTTTCTCTGCCTGACTTATCAGCTTCATCCACTTCCCCATCTCTGTTAGTATCACCATAAATTGTGAAACCAGGAGATAAACTATATGCAATAGGTGGATAATTTGTTGTTTTGGGAGTTGTATTATTTTCTATATTTTCTTCCCATTTTCTTGCTGCTATTACTTTTTCATAACAAGCAACTGCTAAATACCCCTGATATTCGATCATTTTTTCGATCGCCTTATCTGTCATCAATGAATCTTGAGGTATTTGACGCAAACTATCAATTGCATCTAACCATAGATTTTCTGCTTCTTGCCAAGTTTGATAATTTGCCTCTGTTTTTTTTCCTTTTGCTACCGCATTAGTTGCTATACTCAGTGCTTGCTTCCAACTTTGAGCAGCTTTTTCTTCTTTAATAATTTTTGCTTCTACACGGCGGAAGTCTTTCAGAGTTTTTTCATATTGTCGTACTTGGAATTGGTATTGCCAAGGTTCTCTTACTTCTTGGAGATTTGGCATTTTAGAGACCTTATTANTTTGAGCAGCTTTTTCTTCTTTAATAATTTTTGCTTCTACACGGCGGAAGTCTTTCAGAGTTTTTTCATATTGTCGTACTTGGAATTGGTATTGCCAAGGTTCTCTTACTTCTTGGAGATTTGGCATTTTAGAGACCTTATTAAGTTCTACTTTTAGTTTGTCTCTAATCTGGTAAAGTTCTGGTAGTGAACTTACTTTTTTAGGAATTTCTATGTTGCTGTTAATCGACTTGATAGTTTCCAGCACAGAAACTTCTGAGTTTGCTTTCTTAGGAACTAAAGGTTGTGCCACTGCTTGAGGTAGAGGCACCCAAATAATTCCTACTAATGCTCCAACTGTATTGACTAGAGCTATTTTAACGTATCGCATCCAACGCATAGTATACATCCTCGATATATACTTGAGAATTTTACCTGATTTCTGCCAACTCATACCGTTTTACGGAAGTCAAAATTAACAAGTCAAAAGTCATTTCAGTTATCAGTTAACAGTTAACAGTACCTCCTACTTCAATAGGAGGCTTGAAATCTGATTTTCCTACAGGAGTCAGAAGGGAAGAGAGGAGAAACTAAAGTATAAAAAGGAGAAAGTTTTTTTGATCACGCTCTTATCCAGATACGATCGGCTGTTAAGCATTTAAAACACATCTTTGTTGTCTGCCTAGTTAAGAATACAACGTTATTACTTCTAACTTGCTAAGACACATTTAAAATGCGTCTTAGCTTACCATATAATTAAGGTTTAAAGCCTCTCATGATCAAGGAGAAACAATGAATTTATTTTCCTTTTATCAATCCTATCCGTTTTAGGGAGAGGTAATTATCAATTATCAATTATCAATTATCAATTATCCATTATCAATTATCCATTATCCATTATCCATTATCAATTATCAATTATCAATTATCAATTATCAATTATCCATTATCCATTATCAATTATCCATTATCAATTATCCATTAATGAATTCTTCCTTCCCTAATACAATTATCACAATGACCGCAACGCATATTTTCAGCTTCCTGAGAAAAACCAAATGCTTCTAATAAAAACTGCCATCGACATTTTCTAGTAGAAAAATATTTATTCATTTCCTCAACTCCCGAACTGTAATTTAAAGATACTTTTTTACCACTACTAGACTTATTAATAATATAATTAAACGGGTCACGCCATCTCAATTTTCCAGAAGAATGCAGAATAGATAAAGCGATCGCTGCATCAGGAAATTCATCTATCAAACTATCAATATTTCCCGTAGTTGGCAGTTGTTTAATTAATTTTTCTGCTGCTTGATATTGCGACCTTAATTTATCCATTAAAAACTTTTGTCTTTGTTTATCTTCCGGGTCTAACCAACCAGTCGGTTCGCTAATTAAAGTTAAAGCTTCTGCTGGTTTTCCGTCTCTACCTCCCCTACCAACTTCTTGAATATATTCTGATAAAAGTGATGGTGCTTGAAAATGTATTACCCATCGCACATCTGGTTTATTTATTCCCATTCCAAAGGCAGAAGTACAGACTACAAAATTTATTTCTCCACCTATCCAAACTTTCTCAATATGTCTTCTTTCTTCTGCACTTAAACCTGCATGATANCCATTCCAAAGGCAGAAGTACAGACTACAAAATTTATTTCTCCACCTATCCAAACTTTCTCAATATGTCTTCTTTCTTCTGCACTTAAACCTGCATGATAAGCTGTAGTTTGATAATTTTTTTCTCGTAAGATTTCTGCTAATTTTTCACTGTCTTTTCTGGTTCTCACATAAACTAAACCTGCTTGTTTTTCTCTGGCTTTGATAAACTTAAATAATTGTTGACGGCGACTTCTGGGAGTACAAATATGTTGAATTTTTAGGTGTAAATTATTTCGGTAAGGGCTGAGTAAAAATGGTTTTGGATTTTGTAGTTTTAGGGTAGTTTTAATAATTTTTTGCGCTTGAGGATCGGCAGTTGCGGTGANTTCTCACATAAACTAAACCTGCTTGTTTTTCTCTGGCTTTGATAAACTTAAATAATTGTTGACGGCGACTTCTGGGAGTACAAATATGTTGAATTTTTAGGTGTAAATTATTTCGGTAAGGGCTGAGTAAAAATGGTTTTGGATTTTGTAGTTTTAGGGTAGTTTTAATAATTTTTTGCGCTTGAGGATCGGCAGTTGCGGTGAATGCTGCAATAGCAATATTTGTACCTGGTGGTTTAGATTTTATTAGCGCTGGTCTGACTGCTCCTAAACGTCTATAAGCAGGGCGAAATGTTTCTCCCCATTGTACTAAGCAGTGAGCTTCATCTAATATTAAACCGTTGATTTTTGTCTGGGGTTGAGATAGTAAATTCCATATTTTTTGGTTGAATAATGTTTCTGGGGAAAGGTAGAGTAGTCTGAGTTTATTTTGTTCTAATTTTTGGAATGTTTGTCGTTTTTTTTGTGGGGTAAGTTGACTGTGGAGTAGGGCGGCAGGTAGGGAGCGATCGCTTAATTCTTGTACTTGGTTTTCCATTAGGGCAACTAGGGGAGAAATGACTAATGTTAAGCCAGTTTTTAGGAGGGCGGGAAGTTGAAAACATATTGATTTTCCGCCTCCGGTTGGCATTATTATTAGGGCATCTTTTCCTGTTAATAAGCAGTTAATTATTTCTCCTTGTGGGGGTCGAAAATCATCGTATCCCCAGATTTTTTTGAACGTTTCTTTGACTGTATTCCAGGATGTTTGTTCTGAGTTTTTCATTATCAATTATCCATTATTAATTATCAATTATCCATTATTAATTACCAAGGACTACCAATCATAGTAAACCCCGCCCAATAATAAGGATGAGATAAATTATTATTCTCAACATCTCCTAACGCCGATGGTAACACCACCGCACCACGGGTTCCACTTCCCCTTAACTCACCACCTGCAATAACGACCTCTCCTCGCAACATTGCTAATTGCGCCTGTCTTAACGCCTCCGCCTTAATCTTGGTATTATTTAGGTGAGTATAAAATTCTGTCATCAACCCCAATGTTCCTTCATCACTCACATACCAAATACTTGCTAAAGCTGATTTCACTCCTGCTGCTACTGCTAACCCGGCAAAACCCAATTCGGCGTTTTTGTCTCCCATAGCAGTCTTACAAGCAGATAATACCAACAAATCAACCGGGGGTTGACTCCAACCTAACTCCCGAATTTGGTCTAGTCTTATTTTGTCATCACCCCATAACTGAATATAGGAAGTGCTGGGGAGACCTGGTAAAAATTCTGCATGAGTGGCTAAGTGAATAATAGGATAAGGATAATTTTTTCGTTCATTCAACAAATTATTACGAGTAAATTCTTCATTAATAAATTTACTACCTTGCCATAACTCTTGAGAAATAGTTTCTAACTCCACAGGTACTGCTGGTAAAGGACTTTCAGATGTAAATTTACTGGCTCCCATTGCTAATACTTTAGTATCTTGAAGAGGGCGATAATTAGTATCCATTAAACTCACACTAGGAATTAAACTGAGGCTATAATTTTCAATTAAAAATTGTTTTCCGTCGTGTAATGCAGCAATAGGTAAACTTCGTAANCTGGCTCCCATTGCTAATACTTTAGTATCTTGAAGAGGGCGATAATTAGTATCCATTAAACTCACACTAGGAATTAAACTGAGGCTATAATTTTCAATTAAAAATTGTTTTCCGTCGTGTAATGCAGCAATAGGTAAACTTCGTAAACCTTGATCCATACTAAATAATAAAGTATCAATGTGAGCATCTTCTAATTCTGCTGAGATAGGTGCAATTAACCAATTATATAATTGTTGTGCTGGAGGCAGATAACTATCAGTATAACGACGAGCGGGATTTGTAATGTGTGCGCGTAACTTTAATACAGCTTTCATTAGCTGTTTACGGTTAGCATCAGGAATAGTTTTGAGGATAGGGTCGCTACCTGGCGTATATAATATGAGTTGCAGTTCTTCTGGGTAAGCAGTGACATAGATAATGGCTGAATTTTTGCCTGTTTGACGGGCGATATCCGTGAGAACTTCTCGAATATTTTCTGTAGATGTGATTTGACTTGATAGTTCTTTTCCAAAGTAGTCGGCAAATTCATTGTTGCGATTTTGTTCTATCCTTGTCAATGTTTGGGAATTTGCCGTTACAGTTAGGGGCGTACTATTGATAGTATTGATGTTTCGTAAGGCGTTAGCAGTATTTGTGTTCAGGTTGCCTTGCTGATCGTCGCTCTGTTGGTTGGAGAGATTAGGATTATTTGCAGTAGTTATCGTACTGTCACTTTGCACTAATTGGAGAGTGTTGGTTGTGACAGAATTGTTAGATGGAGGAATATTTTCAGGTATGGCAGGTGGAGTTACTGGCGGTTGGACTTGAGGTGTAGGAGGTGGAGTTACTGGCGGTTGGACTTGGGATGTAGGAGGTGGAGTTACTGGCGGTTCCACTAAGTTATCTACAGGAGCTGAAGTTACTGGCGGTTCCACTAATTTAACTACAGGAGTTGGAGTTACTGGGGGTTCCACTTGAGGTGCAGGAGGTGGAGTTACTGGTGTTGGAGGTAATGGTTGTGGCGAAATATTTCCTGTTAGTCTTGGTGGTGGGCTAATTTCAATGATTTCGCCAGTATTCAATTCTCCACCTGGTTGGTTGGTAATACTTGTCGTATCGCCTATTACTATTTGGTCTCCAGTATTAATATCGCGTCCGGCTTGGTTGTTAATAGTAGCATCTCCATTTTCTGTAGTAGCTATTTGGTCTC
>NZ_LGSU01001356.1 GCF_002260545.1 Hydrocoleum sp. CS-953
ATTTTATTTTATTATTTTATGCTAATATGATTACTTTATGTTACAATAAAAATACAAAAAAAATCTGTCCATATTGCCTCCCTATTACAAGAGGTATTGATACTTGATAATTGAAATGACATGATTGATAATACAAGCGATATAAATATACAAACCATCATCAACCAAATTCACGAGGATGAAAAGCGTTTATCTGAGGGAGAACAGGTAAGTGATATTGCACTGAAGATTCCTCGGATCGATAGTGGTGAAGATAAACGTTCGGGTTTAGGACATAAGTTAGCCCGGCAACTATTCNATCTGAGGGAGAACAGGTAAGTGATATTGCACTGAAGATTCCTCGGATCGATAGTGGTGAAGATAAACGTTCGGGTTTAGGACATAAGTTAGCCCGGCAACTATTCCCAGCAAAGGATGAAGACCGAATAGCCAGTTATATTGCTTACGGGCGCTTACTTGCTAAGTTGCGTCGAGCCTACAAATGCCAAGTAGCTGAAACCAATGCTAAGAATTTGCAAGTTGATCGTTACCGACAAGCAAGAATGTTTGGTGGTCGTGATATATTCGAGCAACTCCTTTCCGCACCACTTTCGGATTCGATCCTAAATCCTAAACCTATGCCAGTAGAAGTGGCTCCATATCAAGAACTGGAACCCTTTTTTACCTACATGAAGAAAGGACAACCAGCAGATCGACCCTGCCAAGAGTTTACCCGTGGAGCTTATTACGACGATGGACGCATAGATATGTGTAAGCAGGTTGTCGGCGAGCTTTATATCGGCAACTTAGTTGAGTCTATTCGGGAAAATCCTTATGTAGAGCATTTTCTCTTGGGTAATAATATTGTCGGAGATGAGGGGGCGAGTCAAATAGCTTCCCTCGCTAGCCATGGCTATACACCGCTGGGTAATAATATTGTCNTATTGTCGGAGATGAGGGGGCGAGTCAAATAGCTTCCCTCGCTAGCCATGGCTATACACCGCTGGGTAATAATATTGTCGGAGATGAGGAGGCGAGTCAAATAGCTTCCCTCGCTAGCCATGGCTACACACCGCTGGGTAATAATATTGTCGGAGATGAGGGGGCGAGTCAAATAACTTCCCTCGCTAGCCATGGCTACACACCGCAGATTAAAACCTACTATTTGGCTGGAAATTGCCTGACGGAGAAAGGAGCGGGAGAACTTGCTGATGCTTTAGCGAGCGATCGCCATGCAGAATCTCTCTGGCTAAAGCGTAATCCTCTTAAAGCTGAGGGTGTAGCTCATATTGCGAAGATGCTGGAGCAAAATACGAGTCTTCAGACATTGGATTTGGTAAATGTGGGGATGTTGGATGAAGGAGTTAAAGTCTTATTTGAAAGTCTGCGGAAAAATCATACTCTCCGAACGTTATATATTGATGCCAATGGAATTAGTGAGACTGGTGCTAGTTACATTGCTGACTATTTTGAATATATGAAGTCCGAAAACCGGAAGGGATTAACTGGACTGTTTATGGCGATTAATCGTTTGGGGGATGGAGGTACAGAGCTAATCGCAAATGCTGTGGCAGGTTATTCTTACTTGAGTAAATTAGATTTATCGTCTAATCGAATTCAAAATGCTGGTCTGAAAGTATTGCTGGAAAAGTGTAATACTTTGTCTGAGTTAGTTTATTTGGGTATTGGGTTGTACAAATCAACTTCCGATCTAGGAGAATTACCCAATTATTTTGATGGATGTGGTGCAGAGCTTATTGCAGATTTTATCCGCACCAATAATACTGTAAAAATTCTCGGTCTTGCGGATACTAATATCCGAGAAGGAGGTTTTGAGATTATTGCTAATGCTCTTGAAGAAAATCATACACTTCTAGACTTACAATACCAGCAATTCCGTTCTCAACTTCCCCAGGAATTAGAAGTTCGTATACGTTGTCTTTTGGCAAGAAATATTCAGGAGCAACTAGGAATGTCGGTGCAGGAATTTCATAGCAGTCTCAAACGAGAGATTAAACATTCAGACCAAATTCGTTTTATCGACAGTATCTATCGCAATAACATGAAAGATTGTCATATCTGTGTTTAAAGCCACTATAGAACCTATTTGGGATAAGAGTGAAAAATAGATGGTGTGATGGGGAGATGGGGTGTATTGGATTTTTCCATCTTTTCAGTGTATTTTCTATATCTACAAACGACTTCGTGCCTCAAAAATCTAGTCCCTGATAAAATTAGCAAATGATATCATGTCCGTTGGTATCGGAGCGTGTAAAAGTTGGGAAAATATCTACCGCCATATAAAGTTTTTCCTTCTCTTAAAGCTTCTTCCTCACTATTGCCTGTTTTATGTTAAGTGTTCCCTACCTTTGCTATACAATACCGATGCTACCGGACATGATATGACTTCTATAGATTCAGCTAGTCTAATTGGTTTAGGCACTTACCGTCTGTACGAAAAAACATACTCAACTTGCCGAATGGCATTTGAAATGGGATACAGACATATAGATACTGCTGCCCTCTATAAAAATGAAGGAGAGGTGGCGAGGGCGATCGCCGAATCTGATATACCAAGAGAGGAAATATTTATTACCTCGAAAATTCCTTTGAAAGCTATATTGTCTGGTCGTATTCGAGATGCAGCCAGACAATCTTTAGAAAAGTTGGGGACTATAGATTTACTTCTGTTACACGCACCTGGAGCAGATCCACTATCTGCTTGGGAAGTAATGCTGGAAATAAGAGAATGGGAAGAGATAGGGGATATTGGTGTCAGCAATTTTAATATTCAGCATTTACAACTGCTCAAAAATTCTCCTCCAAAATGGAATCAATTTGAAATTTCGCCATTCCTGCAACGAAAAGAACTTGTTAGTTATTGTCATAGTCAGGGAATAAAAATTGTAGCCCATTCTCCCTTAGTTAAGGGGCAAAAGTTAGACACTCCTGAGTTAATTACTATGGCAGATCAATGTGGATGTACGCCAGCTCAACTACTTTTGGCTTGGTCTGTCAATAAAGGATTTGTTACTATCCCACGAAGTACGAAACGAGAGCATTTGCAAGCCAACTTGGAGGCTAGAGAAATTATACTGCCGACAGAAGTCATTCAACAGCTTAACGGGTTTGAGGAGAATTACGCAACACATCCACAGCATTGCTAATTTTTTGGTTTAAGAAACCGGGTTTATCTCAGTTACCTGGTTAATCTTAAATCTATGAATAAACCCGGTTTCTAGTTTGAGTCTACAACGTTTATTTGTCTACAACTATTCATCAAACATCAAATGCTGAATCTTAGTTAGCAAACACTTTGAGTTCAATTGTATAAATTTTTGATATTCATCAATACAGTTAAATTGCTTTTGAAAAATGCTAATATTTGGCAGAGTTCCTTTTCGTAATCCAATATAGTCTTGGTAACTAGAAAATTCCCAATCTTTAGGATGCTTTACTAAGTCAGCTTTGACAGGATTAAGATGAATATATTGAAACAGATGTAATAGATATTCATCTCGATCAATATGGATAGCTTGAAATCGCCCTTGAAATAGTGAACCTGTTCTTTGATAGCGGTTGTTAATTGCTTTTGTATAGGAAAGGGTAAATGCTTGCATCACATTTGAGACATTATTGTTTTTTAGACATACTAATAAATGATAATGGTTGGGCATTAAACAATATACAATAATATCGAGAGTTTCAGCAATTAAATACCTACGCATTTGACGTAAAAAATAAAGATAATTTTCACGTTCAAAGAATATATTTTGGCGATTATTTCCACGATTATAAATATGGTAATATTCGCCTGTTTTGAAGATAATTTCTCGATAAGGCATAGGCAGGTATGTAAAACAGGTTTAAGCTTAAGAAACCGGGTTTATCTGAATGACTTGGGTTAAGTTTTAAGTATAACAATAAACCCGGTTTCTGGTTTTAGGTTTCCAGGATTACAAGAAACCGGGTTTATCTGAATGACTTGGGTTAAGTTTTAAGTATAACAATAAACCCGGTTTCTGGTTTTAGGTTTCTAGGACTACCTCCTACTCAAACGCCGATAAACTGTCACTAACCCATCCACATCCCCAACATTCCCTGGAAACAACACCACAGGTAACTCAGGAAACTGAGGATGGTCTGTAGGAGTTCGCACCATCGAACAACCTGCTAAAACCTGACCTAACAACCTGGCAGTAGTCAAAGCTAAACCTTTACTCACAGTATCATTAGAAGTAATTCCACCTTTACTGATTAAAAATCCGATATCCTCCGGCAAACCCCGAACAATATCCATTAATAATTCTGAAACTGCTACACCAAACTCTAAACGCACCTGCACATTTTCAAAAGTCAACTCCTCGCGACTGGTATAAACGACTGGTGTTTTCCCTTCTGCATGAACAGCATAAACTTTTTCCAGAATATTTTTGAGTAAAGTTGCTCTTTGCTCTGGAGAGTCTTCAACTAAATGAGACACATCCACTTCTACACCAACTACATCAGATTCCTGCAACAACCTTTCCAACTGTTGAGTAGACTTCTTAACGTGGGAACCCACAATAATTGCACCTGGTTTCCCACTCCTAACATATTGTCTCATTTCCTCCGCAGCTACAGGTTGAGGACCTAAAGCAGCCAGGGAAGTTAAAATACTGGCAGCGCTCCGCAACAGAAACTTTTTACCTTGACTTGCTGCTGCCAATAGATCCTTGGCAAAACTATCTAAGTCAGCTTGAGTTTCTCCATCCACAACTCCACATTGGTTGCCAGTCAACTTCAGTAAACGTTCTAAACTGCCAGAACGAATATCATCAAGGGTAAATCTTTCTACAGTTTCCGCTTTTATCTGCCCTTTAGTTTTCTCCTCCACATAATCAGGCAAATAACTATAACTGTATCCAAATACAGAATCTTTGGCAAATTCTGTTTCGTGAACTGGGGTTTCTACACCATCAACCATTAAATAGTGGATGCTGTCACGGGTGACTCTTCCTCCTTCAAAAAATGCGGGAACTAAGAAATGAGCATCAAACTGACCAAGTTCTCCGGCAATAACATCCGTTTCTATGGGGTAGTGACCCCGTAGAGTCGAGTCAGAACGACTGACAACCAGAAAATCTTGAATATTTGCTTGAGCGATCGCCTCTGTCAGATTTTGTGTGACTTCTCGCGTCACAGTTGCTGCTTGTTCGGGAGTCAGAGCGCGAGTATTAGAGAGGATAAAAAATATAGGAGATTCATCAAGTAATCCTAATTTTAGGGTTTCTACATCCCACTTAGTTAGGAGTAGGCAACTATGAACAGTTTGGGAACCTGTGGGATCGTCATCTATAACAATAATTTTGGGTTTGTTAGTAGTCATATTTTTGGTTAAATGGGAAATAGTAAATTTGGGAATATAGCAGTTTTCAACCTGGTGAGCTACATCTAAACGATACCTCTGAATCCCATTTTCACAGGGGTTTAGGGGGAATCTCTATAACTGTACCTCACTAACCTGGGAATTGCTATATTCTTATCTTCTAGTGAGTTAGTGCAACTGTCAACTATTTGTGTAATGATTGATTATAGCAGGGAACAGGGAACACTTAACTGGGAACACTTTTCCAACTGTTCCCTAGTCTAAGATTCATCATCAGTCTATGTCCTAATCGCCCTGGCTGTTGCTATATATCATCAGGAGTTAGGCAAAGAAACACGGTTTCTAGGGTAAATCATTGTTTTTGACAATAAATATTTAGGAAAAACCGGATTTGGTGGGTTTGCCTGCGTAAGTCCTAATACAAAAACTATAGATAATTAAAGATGAAATTTTCCAAAATGTTCGCGTCCCTGAGTTTGGGAGTAACCCTCGTCATTTCATCAGTATGGGTATCGTTCCCATCTAAAAAAGTTCAAGCGCAGTCAACTTCCCAACGTCCTTACGCCGTTTTTGTCAACGGCTATGGCAACTGCTGTGCTTGGGGTATGAACGATGTGCAAAAAGCTTTGCAAAATATGGGTGCTGAAATTCGCTATGTTCCTTGGGACAGTTTTAGAGACGGCGCTGGTCAACAAAGTTACCTCTCAAGTGACAAGCATTTTCTTAGAGAGGCACAAGACTTTATCAATAATCAACTGGACTCAAATCGACCGTTAATTTTAATCGGACATAGCTTCGGTGGGGATTCTTTACTCAGTCTTGCACCGAGAATAAAAAGAAGAATTCTTTTTTTAGGTGTTATCGATCCAATTGCGGCTGGGGGGTTCAGGAAACCCATTAAACATGGTAGAGTACCTCCAAATGTTGACTATTTCTTTAACAGGTGGCAAAGAAATCCACTTAATACAGATAACTTAGTGCCTTTTGATCGGCTTGTAGGTGGAGCGGTGCAGAATTGTCGCGCTCAAACTTGCGACCAACAACAACAGAATATTGCCAGAAGAGTAGATGGTTCCGCTATTAAAGTTGCTTGTAGCTCTTGGGATGTTGATTGTCCTGGATACGAACCCTGGCCAGGTGGTTCTAATGGTCAAAAAAAGAAGGGTCTTTATCATAACCTGATGCCGACGGATGCTTACATTCAACGACAAATTATCGATCGCATAACTCAATTGTTATAAATTGCAAGTTCATTAATTGATAATTGATAATGGATAATTGATAATGGATAATGGATAATTGATAATGGATAATGGATAATGGATAATGGATAATGGATAATGGATAATTGATAATGGATAATTGATAATTACCTCTGGTTAAAACCGTTCTTGATTGAATATCGGGAAATATCATTTCTTTTTTTCCCCTATCCAAGGGGAGGCTTCAAGGCGCGAATTATTTAATTATTAATAATTAATCATTAATAATTGGGTAAGTTAAATCATAATTTGCAGAAAAAAAACTCTATTTTGAAATAATTTCTCTACAAGAAACCAGGTTGATATTACTCGCCAGAATTAACTTTTATTTGTACTAATAAACCCAGTTTATAGTTTGATAAGGTCAAAATAAGAAACTATAGCAATCCTCCGCATATTTGTGGCAAAAATCTTACTGCTTTTTAGGCAAGAGGCACTATTGCTACAGCTCATCTGGTAATAGTTTCAATTTTTTTATCTACTTTTTAATTTATCACAACCTATGCAGGGATTGCTATATAATAAACTGGGTTTATATTACTCGCCAGAATTAACTTTTATTTCTACTAATAAACCCAGTTTATAGTTTGATAAAGTCAAAATGAGAAAAAAAACTTCGTAAGCATTCAGCCGTCAGCTTTCAGCTTTCAACCCCTTGAATTATATGGGTTGAAAACTCAAACTATTCGTTCAATTCCTTCAATTTATGGGTTGAAAATATAGTATAAGTTAAACGAATTCTTGCTTAATTCATTAAAAAAGCTGTTTGCGTAGCATGACCTAGGATGAGCTGACCGCTAATAGCTGTTTCGCTTGCTTCGCTGCGCGACATGTTTGCGGAGCATTCCGTCAGGAAATGCGCAGCATTCTGCAGGAAATGCTTACAAAACTTCTTCCTTTTGCCTTCCTTTCACTAAAGTCTAATTATTCAACTAGACTGAAATGACTTTTGTAATTTGAAATTCATCTGTGGTTGACCAACGTTATAAGTTAAAGCATAACTATTAGCTAATATCCAAAACCATAAACCAGGATAACGAGGTTCTAACCAAGGTTGAATCCAACGAGCAAAACTAGGGAACCATCCTAATAACCAACTTACCAAACTAAACAAGGTAAAATTGATGTAACTTATCGTCCAAAGTAATATTTCCTGGAAATTAATAAAATCGAGAATCCATAATAAAAGATAAGGATTTATTCTGGCTGCTTTAAGAGCTAATTTTGTAAATATCCACCAATCAGCTCTATCTTTAATAAAAGTTTCTGCTACTTCTGGAGGTGACTCTGCTAATAATCCAAAAAATGTATTCAAAATAGAATTAATTTTTTGGGGAGGTAAAAACTTACCTGTAGGTACCATCATACCTTTAGAAAATAACCAAGTAATCGCAATATTGCCTTGATAAGCACGAATTTTATTTAAGTTTTCAGCGCTGAGTAAATCATATTTTAAAGCAGTATCTAAAAGTTCAGTTAAACGAGGTAAATTTCTCACCAAAGAACCAAAACCAGTAAATACTAAAGGAGACTGAAGAGAGGCAGCATCACCAATACAAACTAGACGGTCAAAAGCAACTTGGCGATCGCTACCTTTAATACTAAAATGCCCGGGAATATAACCAAAAGTTGGCTTTTTCCATACTAATTTATCCATGTCACAGCGTCGATATTCTGGCAAAATAGTGAAAAAATCCTCATACATTTCTAACAGAGAACCTGGATTTTCAGGATGAACTTGATGGTAATGAAATAGATAAAATGTTAACTCATTACCTGCACCAGGAAACAATTCCCAAATTAATTGTCTACCGCGAGAAATATCCCCATGACTATTTAAAACATCTCCATAATCAGAATCCCAAACACCTTCTTCAAATCCACCATCAATTACTGCTCCGACTGTCGGACAAACACTATCAAAAGCACGTTTACCATTTAATTGCCAAGCAATAGGAGAAGCAGTACCCATCGCATCTACTAACAAACGCCCACAGAAAATTTGTTCAGTTTTGGTAGATAGCTTTTGAGTGTAAATTACCACTTTTTCTGGTTCTATGTCAGCTTTAATAAATTCTGTTTCATCGACAATTTTTCCTCCAGCTTCTTGTAGTTTTTTTCCACATAAACTTAGTAATTTTTCTGAATCTAATGCCAGATTTAAAACTGTGGGAGTATGGAGAATTTTTGCTTTACAAAATTCAGGATTATTAGCATCAAAAAATTTGTTAAATCCATCTTTATATTCTCTGGCAATTAAATTTTCTACTTCTACATTAGTAAATAAACCTAAGTCAATTAAACCCTGAATTTCAGACCGGGAAATATTCCATTCTCGATTCATTTTACCGAAAGGCAAACGTTCTAATAATAATACTTTATATCCGAGTTTTGCCATGATTGCTGAATGAATACTTCCCAGAGCGCCACCAACATAAATTAAGTCATATTCTACTGAATTATTATTTGTTCCAGACTCTTTTTTCCAAAGTACCTGTTTGGGTTTTTGAGGATTTTTAACTGATTCTCGCCAACGTTTTTCCCACCAATATAAACGGTTGAGGTCATACTCTCCTCTAGGCATTTTTTGAAAGTATTTGACTGTCAGAGGATAATCAGATTCTAATGCTGTAAAAATTGACTGATTTGATAGATCGATAGTGGGAGGTTCTGGATAATTTAGAGGAAATTCTTTTCGTAAATTAGTAGTTAAATTTGAGGTAAATTTTTGTTGTATTGAAGATATATTTCCTTGTGCAAATACTTTTAGATAGGTAGTGCGTTGTAATGACCATACAAATACAGATATTTCCTTAGTAGGGTCTTCAGAAAATTTGACAATAAAACCATCTGGAGTTATAAATTTTTCGCCGAAACCAGGTTTAAATTGAGATTGTAACCATTGGCAAACAGTTTTTGTATCTGGTGTTGGTACTTCTAGGTAGAGGATTTGTTTCATCTAGTTCTATCCAGGGAATTAACTTTTTGGTTTAAATTGATAAATATCAAAAATAGTATTTTAACAGTTTATGGCAAAAACTCCTAAGTTGGGTTTAGAGACCAAACCCCTAGGTTCATTAATTGATAATGGATAATGGATAATTATCTCTGGGTGTGAGTGAAAACTTACCTTGATTCAAATAAGGAAATATCCTAGCACTTTTTTTTCCATATCGGGGGGATGCTTTTAACCAAGGTATTTAATTAATAATTAATAATTATTAATTATTTGGTAAAATGTTACAATCTATAGTGTTTCCAGATGAGTTTTAAACTAAAATTATCGTTTTTTTCCTAAAAAAAACTTCTGTATTCTCTCCTCCTGACTTCTGACTCCTGACTCCTTTTGCTAGCAATTCAATGTTCACATCCCATTCAGAAACTCTATATTTAGGATTCCTATACAATAATCCCCATTTCTGAGTGAGGTACAAAATTAATTTGTTTTGGGCGATAAAAATATTCTCTATTTTTGAGAAAAGCTATGAAGCGAGCAGTATGTAATAGTACCTTTTAGTACCTTTTTTTATTTCCAATTATGACTTGTTAAATACTTCTTATTAGTAGCAAATTCGCCTGGTCTACCATCAACATATCCTGCAAACTATTTGGCAGCTTCAGAGGCATAAATTAGTTTTTTATCTACTTTTTTTTTCCTTGCTTTTGTAGCTTAAACTCCAAAAAATCAATAAAATCTAACAATTCCTGCTGTTTTTTTTGCGTTGAATTTTTAATTTTACCTAAAATAATTTCTCCTTTATCAATTACTTGAGCCATCATTTTATCCTCCTGAAAAAAATAAATTATAAAATATCAAATCATGTCAATTATATTCACAAACAGGATATATGATTTAAACTACTGATTAGTCAACAGGACTTACACAGAAACCGGGTTTATCAACCAGTGTAATAAACCCGATTTTTTGGAGAGGGTGTTTCAATAATTAATAATTAACAATGAATAATTAATAATTACCTCTTCTGTAATATAAGGATTGCCTAAAAGGATTTTTTTCTTCTTTTTTCTCTTGAAATAAAAGGATTTATACCAAGTGTAAAAAAAGAATGTTACGAATAATAAGCAGGATTAAAAGATTTTATAGGGGAGTTATATTTGAATAAAAAGATAATTTAAGGTACAAAAAAGTAGATAAAACTTATTAATTCTGACTCCTGACTCCTGACTC
>NZ_LGSU01001357.1 GCF_002260545.1 Hydrocoleum sp. CS-953
ATAATCATATAAATACTGAGAATCAACATTGTAATAGGATAGGTTGGGAGTTAGTAGAAGGGGTTTTATTTATCAAGAATTCCCAAATTAAAATTTCAATTGCCAAATTATGTTAGATGATGATTGAAACTAAGACGTTATAGTTTTAGACCCTATCTCTACAAAAATCTCCCTACTTAATAGTGGGAAAATTTGGGAGAAACTGGCAATGAGAATTTAAGATGGAATTATCTAAGTCTATTAAGTAATCTAGAATCTGATGATACCTGTTATTCTTGCTGGTGGAAAAGGAGAACGTTTTTGGCCTCTGAGTCGTAAGCATCGGCCCAAACAGTTTCTTTCTCTTGATGGTACTGGTAAAAGTTTGTTACAAGCAACAGCAGACAGACTAATCCCATTATCTAATGGTTGGGATGGTTTATGGGTTGTGACTTCGGCAATGTTGGCCGAAGGTGTGGCACAACAGTTACCCCAGATGCCACAGGAAAATATATTGGCAGAACCAGAAGGAAGGGATACTGCTCCTGCTGTTGCCTGGACAGCAATAGAAACGGCACGTCGTTATGGGGAAGATGCAGTTGTGGGATTTTTTCCGGCTGACCATTGGATCGGTGAGCCAGAAGTATTCCAGAAGACCCTGGAGGCGGCAGCCGAATTGGCTACTAACCAGGAGGCTATTGTTACCCTGGGTGTTAAGCCCTCTTTCCCTTCTACTGGCTATGGATATATTGAACAGGGAAAAGAGGCAGGAAATTTTGGTGGGNCTGCTCCTGCTGTTGCCTGGACAGCAATAGAAACGGCACGTCGTTATGGGGAAGATGCAGTTGTGGGATTTTTTCCGGCTGACCATTGGATCGGTGAGCCAGAAGTATTCCAGAAGACCCTGGAGGCGGCAGCCGAATTGGCTACTAACCAGGAGGCTATTGTTACCCTGGGTGTTAAGCCCTCTTTCCCTTCTACTGGCTATGGATATATTGAACAGGGAAAAGAGGCAGGAAATTTTGGTGGGTTTGAGGTTTATCAGGTGGCGCGGTTTACGGAAAAGCCTGACCGAGAAAAGGCTGAGGAGTTTCTGGCAACGGGGCGTTTTAGTTGGAATGGCGGTATTTTTGTTTTTAGGGTGGGGGGGATGTTGGCTGAGTTACGAAAGTATGCTCCGACAATAATGAGTGTTTTGGAGGCTATGGGTGCTGAGGGTTATTCTCAGTTGGAGAAGAAGAGTATTGATTATGTGGTGATGGAGAAGACTGAGAAGGCTTTTGTGTTACCTGTGGCTTTTGGTTGGGATGATTTGGGTGACTGGAATGCTTTGGAACGTTTGGTTAAGGGTGATAATGTGAATGTGGAGTTGGCTAATCATTTGGGTTTGGATACTGAGGGGTCGATTTTTTATGCTTCTAGTGATGATGATGCCATTGTAACTATTGGTTTGGAGGATGTGGTTGTTGTTAGGGATGGGAATGTGACTTTGATTGTGAAAAAGGAGCGATCGCAGGATATTAAGAAGGTTTTGAAGAGTTTGGCTAATCATCCTAAGTTTAAGGATTTATTGTAGGAAGAAGGGAATAGGGAATAGGGAATAGGGAATAGGGAAGAATGAGGGAATAGTTGTAGGTTGGGTTAAGGGACAGCGCAACCCAACAAAAATTTATATGGAAGAAGGGAATAGGGAATAGGGAATAGGGAATAGGGAAGAATGAGGGAATAGTTGTAGGTTGGGTTAAGCAACAGCGCAACCCAACAAAAACTTATATGGAAGAAGGGAATAGGGAATAGGATGGAACGTCCCTACCATATTTTGCTTGTTTTGAAAAGCGCTATAAGAGAATATATTTTGGTTGAAAAAAATATCAGAATATTAACAGTAGGATTTCCTAACTTTAGTGCGTTGTGCTATATATGTTGGGTTTCGTTGCCTCAACCCAACCTACAAAGACTAAGCTCCGTATAGATAAAGATAATTGTAGGTTGGCTTCTGCTGTCGCTTAACCCAACAAAAATTTTTATGGTAGTAGGTTTTTTTNGACTAAGCTCCGTATAGATAAAGATAATTGTAGGTTGGCTTCTGCTGTCGCTTAACCCAACAAAAATTTTTATGGTAGTAGGTTTTTTTTAGTTAAGGGAATATATTTTGGTTGAAAAAAACATCAGAATATTAATAGTAGGATTTCCTAACTTTAATACGTCTTGATATATATGTTGGGTTTCGTTGCCTCAACCCAACCTACAAAGACTTCAATGCTTTAATTTACTATACTAGAAGTGCTCCTATTTTACTGCGAATACGACTAAAGCCTTCTGCACATTGATTAAAACAAGTTACGTCAACCCTTACCCATCGACCATCATTAGTACAGATAACATTAAAAACAGTATTATTTCCTTTTTTAAAGCGACTGTTCCAACTAGGAATTTTTTGGATTGCCCCTTGTTGTACTAATCTATCCATTTCTTGTTTAGCATTCTTTTCACAGCTTACGATATCTGTGCTACTCACTTTCCTCCAACCTGTGCTACCTCCATCTCCTGTTCCTGGGTTTACTTCTTTAGGTAAAGAACTAACTATTAAGGCAAAAGCTGTAATACTAACAAATAGTCTAGTTGTAATTGTATTGATTGTCTTTAATATTTGATTACCTCATTTATTTGCTATTTTTACCCTGCAATATTATTTTTACTTTTTTTACCCTGCAATTATCTTTCTCTGATTTTATTTCTTGCTTCAGAAATATAACCGGGAGTTTTATTGATTTTTAAGATATCTTTTCACCTAAGAAACTGTAGAGAATTTTAGGCAGTTAAAAATTTTCTTTTAGGGAATTTAATTCAAAAATTCATCAAAGCCAAATTTGACAATACTGGTATATATTTTTCTACCATTTATAAATTACTTCCTAATTGCCTTAACAGGTTGGGTTAAGAGACAGCGCAACCTGACAAAAACTTCTATGGCAGTAGTTTTTTTTACTTAAGGGAGTAAATTTTGCTTGAAAACTGATTAGGCGATCGCGAAGCGGAAGGAAGTTCTATATCTCTCTCTAATCTCTTTAGTTGAATAAAAAATCATGCTTATAGGCGAGTNAACTGATTAGGCGATCGCGAAGCGGAAGGAAGTTCTATATCTCTCTCTAATCTCTTTAGTTGAATAAAAAATCATGCTTATAGGCGAGTAACTCCACTTAAATTTTATTCTATCACAATTTTTGTGAGGATGCCACCTAAAATCCTGCTTTTTTTCAGGAGCTTCACACAATGAAAATATTGGTAATTTTCCACTCAATAGACATCTCCCACGATTCCCTACTCTATCTTTTCTGAATATTTCTCATAAAAAGAGCGATCAGGAAGCGGAACGGAGTCCTATCACTTTGTCATTTTTCTATCCGTCTTTCAATATTGGTAATTTAACCAGAAAGCTGACAACTGGTAACTGATCAGGCGATCGCGAAGCGGAAGGAAGTTCTATATCTCTCTCTAATCTCTTTAGTTGAATAAAAAATCATGCTTATAGGCGAGTAACCCCAGTTAAACTTTATTCTATCACAATTTTTGTGAGGATGCCACCTAAAATCCTGCTTTTTTTNAGGCGATCGCGAAGCGGAAGGAAGTTCTATATCTCTCTCTAATCTCTTTAGTTGAATAAAAAATCATGCTTATAGGCGAGTAACCCCAGTTAAACTTTATTCTATCACAATTTTTGTGAGGATGCCACCTAAAATCCTGCTTTTTTTTAGGAGCTTCACACAATGAAAATATTGGTAATTTTCCACTCAATAGACATCTCCCACCATTCCCTACTCTCTCTTTTCTGAAGATGTCTCATAAAAAGAGCGATTAGGAAGCGGAACGGAGTTCTATCCCTTTGCCATGTTTTATCCGTCTTTCAATATTGGTAATTTAACCAGAAAGCTGACAACTGGTAACTGATTAGGCGATCGCGAAGCGGAAGGAAGTTCTATATCTCTCTCTAATCTCTTTAGTTGAATAAAAAATCATGCTTATAGGCGAGTAACTCCACTTAAATTTTATTCTATCACAATTTTTGTGACGATACAACCAATAATCAAGGATTTTTTTAGGAGCTTCACAAAATGAAAATGTTGGTGATTTTCCACTCAATAGACATCTCCCACCATTCCCTACTCTCTCTTTTCTGAAGATGTCTAATGGAAAGAGCAATATAGGTGCCGCACTTGCTCCGTCAACGCCAAGCGGAAAGGAGTTCTATCCCTTTGCCATGTTTTATCCGTCTTTCAATATTGGTAATTTAACCAGAAAGCTGACAATTGGTAACTGATTAGGCGATCGCGAAGCGGAACGGATTTCTATATCTCTGCTCTTTGATTGAATAAAAAGTCATACTTATAGGCGAATAACTCCAGTTAAATTTTATTCTATCACAATTTTTGTGAGGATGCCACCGATAATCCAGGATTTTTTTCAGGAGCTTCACAAAATGAAAATATTGGTAATTTTCCACCGCGCTCGAAACTTTACTATATAAATAGCCTAGTCATTTTAAGACAAATCTCGTTAGAATATTTTCCCCTGATAGATTGTTGTCTTTTTGAGAATTTCCACAGCCTTATTAGGGCAGAAATATCTACTTATAAATGATAAATATTACAAGCATTTCGGCGTAAAATATCCACAGCTATTTCCTCAGCTTCCTTAACAGTTAAATCTCCATCTTTCACTGATTCATCTAACACTTCTCCCAAAACTTTTCGCCCCCATTTCGCCCCTAAATAATACAAATCAGGAATCAAATGAGCATCGGAAGAATACATCAATTTACTAATAGGCGTTAACTCCATTAATTCTCTGACTACACTTCTCATTCCAGCCACACTTAAGGAAGGTATTACTAACCCAAAACCTATATAAACATTAGGATAAACTGATGCTAAATAACCAGCTTCACGGGTATACGGATAGGANGATTCATCTAACACTTCTCCCAAAACTTTTCGCCCCCATTTCGCCCCTAAATAATACAAATCAGGAATCAAATGAGCATCGGAAGAATACATCAATTTACTAATAGGCGTTAACTCCATTAATTCTCTGACTACACTTCTCATTCCAGCCACACTTAAGGAAGGTATTACTAACCCAAAACCTATATAAACATTAGGATAAACTGATGCTAAATAACCAGCTTCACGGGTATAAGGATAGGAAGCGTGTAATAAAATAATCGGAGCATTACGAAAGCGATTATCTTCTAACAAAAATCGTAAATGTAGAGGATTTGATAAACGTAAATCTAAGTCTGGGTCGCCAATTCCTGTGTGAAATTGTATTGGAATTTTATGTTTGGCAGCTACTTCTAATGTCTGGATTACTAAAAAGTCAATAAAAGATTTATCGCTCAGACGTGGTGGTTTTTCTCCTGTTATTTTTTTAATAGCATTAAATTGAGATTTTGCTAATTCTACNAAATCGTAAATGTAGAGGATTTGATAAACGTAAATCTAAGTCTGGGTCGCCAATTCCTGTGTGAAATTGTATTGGAATTTTATGTTTGGCAGCTACTTCTAATGTCTGGATTACTAAAAAGTCAATAAAAGATTTATCGCTCAGACGTGGTGGTTTTTCTCCTGTTATTTTTTTAATAGCATTAAATTGAGATTTTGCTAATTCTACTGTTACAGGTTGAATCTCTAAACCTGTACGATAAGCTGCAATACTTTTAAAACCAACTACTTCTGGAGGAGGGGGGTCAATTTCTGCTCTAAATCTTTCCCAAAATTCGGCAAAACTATTCACTTGGGGAATGAGATTTTGGGCGAGGTTTTCTATTCTTAATAATCGTTTTACCCCTACAAATTGTTGATGCCATTGCCAAGGTAAAATTTCCTCTGGGAGAAAACCATCATCTAACAAAATTGTGTCAAGGTTGGCAGGATTAAAACAAGTTTTGGTTAAATTTTCTAAGCCTAAATTATCTCGTTTAGCTAATATTTCTGACTCTTGCGGTTCACATTTTAATAAGTCTGCCATATCCCTTAAACTTCGACGATAAAATAGGGTATGACGGGCATGATAATTAATAATATCGGTATGATGAGCTTCAGAAAAAGCAGCAGCATAAGGATAACGAGCGATNGGTTGGCAGGATTAAAACAAGTTTTGGTTAAATTTTCTAAGCCTAAATTATCTCGTTTAGCTAATATTTCTGACTCTTGCGGTTCACATTTTAATAAGTCTGCCATATCCCTTAAACTTCGACGATAAAATAGGGTATGACGGGCATGATAATTAATAATATCGGTATGATGAGCTTCAGAAAAAGCAGCAGCATAAGGATAACGAGCGATCGCTTCTGGTTGCAACAAATTATGAGCGTGTTGGTCAATTGCAGAAATATTCCAAAGTTCCATTTTTATTCAAATCAAATGAGACATTATTAGATTCTCAAACTCACTCCATACTGCGAATTTAACTTCTGACTTGAGCTATATAGAGGAGGTAGTCCGAATAATTTTCCCTTAATTTTTCTCTCCTTGTCTTTGTCTAGTCAAAATTATAACTTTTTAAGCTTTTTTAACCTAAAAGCTGGCAATTTTTTCGGTTCAAAAAGGCTAAAGTATGACGTTGGTGAATAAAGGTATGAAAATAAAAATTGAACAATCTAAAATATTTGTTATTCAATCTTTTAGATCAAAAAGGTTCAAAAATTTAGCAAAAAATGCTAAATATTTAGAGAAAAATCACTCTTACTATTCTTCCGACTACCTCCTCTAAGTTCCCCATTTATCCTGTACGGGTGATTTCGTTTCCTGCGGAATGCTGCGCAAACCGAATGCTGTCGCTTTCCGCGTAATTAGGAGCATTCCGGCACGGAAATCGCGCCTACTCTCAATCTATAATTTTAAATAGATCCTTTCATGGGTTCTATAAGCAGCATTGTGCAAATTGTATGCAGCAGCTAAAATAAGTCCACTGCTATGAATGTTGCTGGTATTATAGAACACTAAATTATGATAGTTACTGCGACGGCGATCGAATCAGGTTGAATAATGTGAGGACGGGGTTTATTAGTGTTTTGGAAAAATTTTTTTCTACATTATTCTGTGAGAATATTGAGAATAATAGAGAACTAAAAAATTTTACTTGTGTTTAGGCCAGTTACTTAGGTCCTAACTTGAACTATATAGGTTGTTGAAAAAAAATGATTGTGTTAGAAGAATCAGACTGGGATATCTTAAATGTTGCACATTGTGTCTGAAAATTGGATTGAGGAATTGGACACAACTTCCGTAGAATCTCAGACCTTAATTTACTAATTCGGTCTTAGAGGTTCACTCTAAAGCTGTGGTGAAATTCCACAGCTTTAATTTATAGCAGAACTGAATATTTAGGAACAAATGACAGAAGTGTTAGATGTCTTAGTCGTGGGTGCAGGTATTAGTGGGTTGAGTTTAGCCCACAAACTCACAAAATTAAGTAATAATTCACCCTTGAAGATTTTAGTTGCTGAGAGCCAAAATCGAGTAGGGGGTAATATTACAACTGTTTCTCAAGGAGATTTTATTTGGGAAGAAGGTCCTAATAGTTTTTCTCCTACACCTGAACTGCTAAAGTTGGCGGTAGATGTTGGCCTTAAACAGGATTTAATTTTTGCAGATCGTAAGCTACCTCGCTATGTTTATTGGAATGGTCAATTACNTTTAGTTGCTGAGAGCCAAAATCGAGTAGGGGGTAATATTACAACTGTTTCTCAAGGAGATTTTATTTGGGAAGAAGGTCCTAATAGTTTTTCTCCTACACCTGAACTGCTAAAGTTGGCGGTAGATGTTGGCCTTAAACAGGATTTAATTTTTGCAGATCGTAAGCTACCTCGCTATGTTTATTGGAATGGTCAATTACTACCAGTGCCAATGGGTCCAACGGCGATGTTACAGTCTAAGCTACTGAGTGATTCTGGAAAGTTACGCGCTTTAGTTGGTGCTTTGGGTTTTGTGCCACCTGCTGTGGGTACTGGTCTGTCTCAGCAAGGGGGAGAAGAAACTGTATCTCAATTTTTCCAAAGACATCTGGGTGTGGAGGTGATGCAGCGATTGGTAGAACCTTTTGTTTCTGGCGTTTATGCTGGAGACCCTAGTCAACTTAGTGCTACTGCTGCTTTTTCTAGAGTAGCGAGAATGGCCGATATTGGTGGTGGACTTTTGGCTGGTGCTGTTTTGTCTGCTAAAAGAAATCCTAAGTCAAAGGTTGCTGCCGATCCTAATATTCCCAAGACTAAACCTGGAGAGCTAGGTTCTTTCCGGGGTGGTTTGGAGGCATTGCCAAAGGCGATCGCTACTTATTTAGGAGAAGCGGTAAAACTAAATTGGCATCTCATTGGTATTCGTCGTACAGAACAACAAACTTATATAGCAGAATTTTCTACTCCCAACGGTTCTGAGCAAATAGAAACTCGTACTATTGCTCTATCTACTCCTGCTTATTTTTGTTCTGAATTATTTAAACCTTTATTGCCTGAAATTGCTTCTACTTTCGATGAATTTTATTATCCTACTGTTGCTTGTGTAGTTTTGGCATATCCTGTTTCTTCTATTAAGGCAAAGATAGATGGCTTTGGTAATTTAATTCCTAGAGGTCAAGGTATCAGGACTCTTGGTACTATTTGGTCTTCTGCTTTGTTTCCTGGTAGAACACCTCCAGGATGGCAAGTTTTTACTAATTTTATTGGGGGTGCAACAGACCCAGGAATTTCTCAGTTAGATAGTGAGGCGATCGTTTCACGAGTACATCAAGACCTTGGGCAAACTTTATTAAAGCAAGATGCGGAACAACCAAAAGTTCTGGCTGTACATTTATGGTCTCGTGCTATTCCTCAGTATAATTTAGGTCATAATTCTAGGCTGGATCAGATTAATCATGGTTTAAAATCTTGGCCTGGTGTGTATCTTTGTAGTAATTATATTGGTGGTGTAGCTTTGGGAGATTGTGTTCNGTACATCAAGACCTTGGGCAAACTTTATTAAAGCAAGATGCGGAACAACCAAAAGTTCTGGCTGTACATTTATGGTCTCGTGCTATTCCTCAGTATAATTTAGGTCATAATTCTAGGCTGGATCAGATTAATCATGGTTTAAAATCTTGGCCTGGTGTGTATCTTTGTAGTAATTATATTGGTGGTGTAGCTTTGGGAGATTGTGTTCGTCGTGGTACAGAAGTAGCGACTGAGATTTATCAAAGTTTGGAGGCTACAAAATGATTTTTAGCTTGCCGAGGGGCTAAGATTCTTGAAGAATCTCTGTCCGTTTGCTTTCCTTTTCTCTTAAATGCTGCGCAAACGGAATCCTATGCAAAATGACGGAGATGATGTTAGAGTTTCCTGTTAAATTACAGATTATAACAGGATTACCGAATAATTAATAATTAATAATTAATAATTAAGAGTTGAAGCGTCAATAATTAATTATTCATTCAACAATTAAGGTTTAAACCCTCCCCCGATATGGGATAAATCAAAAAAATTTCCTAGAGCGCCAATCAATTCCGTTTCCAGAAGGGGTAATTATTAATTATTAATTGTTCGTTGTGTTTTTTGCTGAATAACTATAACTATTGTACAAATTACCATGCATTAATGCTATACTTCAGCCTGACTTCAGAGGTCAAATAGTTACCAAGATTGAAAGTCTGTTGCATGACAATTATTAGTCGTTTAGTATAGGTTTTTCCTACTTTTAACCTCTCCCGTACGGACGTTGCATGGAACATCCCCACCCAAACTTTCCCACCCAATCATATATAGAATTCATGCATGAGAAATGGGATTAGATATCTCCAGATATCTCCAGAAAATAAACTTGCTCTTTAATTTCACATTTATCTAGAGAAGTAAAAGTCACTTACAAAATCATTTTTTGTGTCTTTGGCGTGAAAATATATTCCCTGTTCCCAGTTAAGTGTTCCCTACAACGATAGAATNCCCAAACTTTCCCACCCAATCATATATAGAATTCATGCATGAGAAATGGTATTAGATATCTCCAGATATCTCCAGAAAATAAACTTGCTCTTTAATTTCACATTTATCTAGAGAAGTAAAAGTCACTTACAAAATCATTTTTTGTGTCTTTGGCGTGAAAATATATTCCCTGTTCCCAGTTAAGTGTTCCCTACAACGATAGAATATCTAACTTATAGCCAACACCCCTAACAGTTATAATCTTAGGCAGATTATTATTTTCATGCTCTAACTTTTTCCGTATTTGGCCAATATGCACATCGACAATCCGTTCATCTCCCACATATTCACAATCCCACACTTCTTGGATTAATTCTGACCGCTTCCAAGCACGACCAGGTTTACTGGCCAGGCAATATAGTAGATCAAATTCTAGCGCCGTCAAAGCAATTAATTCTCCCTTCACTTGAACTTCTCTACCAAGGGGGTCAATTGCTAAATCTCCAAGTTTGAGAATTTCTGCCTCTGGAGTCGAAACTAATCTCTGGCGTTTTAAAATAGCTCTTACACGAGCGCCTAGTTCTACTAAACCGAAAGGTTTTGTAATATAATCATCTGCACCCTCTTCAAAACCTTGTATTTTACTCTCCTCATCTGCAAGACTTGTAAGCATTAAAACAAAGACATTTGTATTCCTTTGCATTTCTTGGCAAAGTTGAAAGCCAGTTGTATCAGGTAAGTTTACATCTAAAACTACCAAGTCTGGGGCAAATTTATTAAATAATTCTAGAGCTGTTTTACCATCTCCAGCAGACTCTACTTGATAGTTTTGTTGACTCAAATACCTATGAATTAAAGTTCGGATTGCTGGGTCGTCATCAACCGCTAGGATCTTTGCAGAGGCCATGACAAAAATATTAAATATAAACTAAAGTATTATAAAAC
>NZ_LGSU01001358.1 GCF_002260545.1 Hydrocoleum sp. CS-953
ATTTTTTTAATCAGATATAGCAAGGCTTTTAGAAAAAAAGCTCTCTGTGTCAGATAGGCGGAATATAAGTTTTATAGCTGTTTGCTTTACGTTTACTATGATAAACAAACTTTTATCTGAGTAGCAATAGTATAATTACAGATTTTCATTTCAATCAAACAGTTCAAAAAATAGGTGATAATACGAATGACAATTATCCAGATTTAGATTAAAATAAGATTTAGTAAAAGCTATCTATAAAGATACACAATTTGACTATATCCACAAACTGATGTCAAGAAGCAAGAGGTAGCAAAAACTCCCTATCAGTGATGTTTCGCTGTGCGACATGAAAAGGGAATCCCGTGCTGCTTTGGGCATAGCAGCGTCGGGAGGATATCAAGTATGTGGTTCTCCAAACAATAGCATTGAACAAGTCAAATCTTGAATTACTTCCATCGTCACATTACTCACAGCTAATCCACCAGCAGTACGACGCCGAATAGAACGCAAGATAACTAAATCAATATATTTTGACTCTTCCGTAATTACTCTAGAAATATCATCATGGCGAATAGTCCGAATTTCTGTTTTCACATTAAAACTTGACTGAGAAATTAAAGTAGATAACTGAGATTCAAAATCACTAATTTGTTGTTGAGCAGTTCTCGGATCGCAAACATGAAGAAATGTCACTTCCCCTTGATTTGTATCTGCAAACATTAGGGCAAATGTAATTTCCTGTGAAGTCTGTGGCGTTATATGTTTCAAAGGAACTAAGATCGAACGAATATTAGTCGGTTCATCCAAAAAACGCATTACTGCAACCGGACAATGACAAGACCAAAACACATTATTAATTATATTACCAAATAACCGCGCTCGCAAACCGCCAATTTCACTCCATCCCATGACAATGAGATCGGCATTTTGTTCTTTCGCAGTGCGGCTTATTCCTTCGGCAATATCGTCATCAATTCTAATATCAGGTTGAGCTTCGACTTTAAATTCTTTACTAATTTCTACCGAACGGTTCACTAAACGCCGACTCATCCGCATAGCACTATCTAGTTCTACCTCATCCATGTGAACATGAGCCTGGGCAATAGATAATGGCACAATGAATCCTGATTCATGGCGAGCTAAAAGTGCTGCCATTTCTACTAAGTATCTTACTGTTAGGGGATTATATACTGGAACTACAACAGTAAAAGGATGGGGTAAACCATCTTCAGGATATTCCTGTTTAGTTAAAGCATTCTCAGTTTTGAGGTCTATTTTAGGTTGTGGCAACCGACTAGCAAATGTAGTCGTCATCAGAGGACCTAAAATAGATGTCACCAACATTAAAACAATCACACCATTGAATACTGACTCAGAAATTAATCCTACATCGAAACCAGCTAATGCTGCTGCCAGAGTTGCTGCTACTTGTGGCATCGACAGAGACCACATAGTAAAAGCTTGATTCCAATTATAACGGTAGAGAATTTTGGCGATCGCTGCGGCGAGGAATTTACCAACTACAAGAGCGACAATTATTCCCAGAGTCAGTCCTAAGTCAGTAGTCAGACTGTCTATAAATGCTTGTACATCCAACAGCAAACCCATGCCTACAAAGAAAAAAGGGATAAATAGGGTACTACCGACAAACTCAATTTTTTCTTCTACCGGACCTCTACCTACGACATCGTTAACTGCTAAACCAGCTAGAAATGCACCTACAATTTGATCGACGTTAATTGCCTGGGCACCAACTGACGCTAGGAAGACGGCTAAGAGTACAAACAAAAATTGATTACTTTCCTCATCTCCAGTTCGCCGGAAATATTCTCTTCCTGCCCAGTCTAAACCAAATAAGACTGCTGCTGAATATAATCCTAAAGTTACTAACTGTACGCCAAGACTAGCTACAGAAAATTCTCCTGCATGAATTGATACACAAATTGCTAATACTAACAAAGCAGCAATGTCAGTAAAAATTGTAGCACCGATGGTGACAGTCACTGCTTCATTCCCTACCACTCCTAAACGGTTGACAATGGGAAAACCTAATAAAGTATGGGAAGCGAGTAGGGAACCAATGAGAACAGAGGAGTTCCAACCAAAGCCAAATAGTTGCCCTACTAAAATGCCACCAATGAGTGGTAGTGCAAATGTAGCTACTCCAAAACCTAGGGAACGTTCTTTAGTTTTGCGGAACTCGGCGAGGTCAATTTCTAGTCCGGCAACGAACATTAAATATATTTTGCCTATGTCTGTGAATAACTTCATTATCTGATCGTCAGAACTCAAAAGTTGAATTCCACTGGGTCCTAGAATGACTCCAGCAACTAATAAACCAACTAACCCTGGCAGACGTAAACGCTCAAAAATTGGTGGTACAGTCAAGACGACTGCCAAAAGAATAGTAAATGGAACTATAGGAGTATCTGGTAAGAGTTGTAGCAATTTTTTTTTTACCTTAAAATTTCAAGAATCTGTAGATCAAGTATAGTGATGATATAGGAATCAAAAATTAGACTTAGAAATTTTATTTTAGACTCCTTTGTGATCAGCAAAATAACATTAGAAATTTCCCTAAATTAAGATTCAACAACCCAACCTCGTTACTGGGGTTTTAGGTAAATTATCGGATTGGAGATGTCTATTAATCTCTGTTGTCTCCTACATTCCGCACGACAAAATGTAGCACAAAAATAGGAGTCAGGAGTCGTAGGGGCGTTTGCGGAGCATTCCGGAACGGAAATGGCCATGTGCTAACGCAAAGCTCCGCTTTATATGTCGCGCNGCGTTTGCGGAGCATTCCGGAACGGAAATGGCCATGTGCTAACGCAAAGCTCCGCTTTATATGTCGCGCAGCAAAACGCCCCTACAGGAGTCAGAATTTCCTAGGTCATGCTCCGTAAACAGGAGAAAGTCATAGTAGTTAACAATTAAGTAAGTATTTATGCTTAATATTTTCCTGAGAATTTGACTCATAAATAGAGATAATTTCTAGAGTATAAATACTTATAACACCACTACTTTTCATGCTGATTTTGATACTACAAATTGAAGTGCGGAATGTGGGTTGTATGTTGTATATTGCTTGTTTCCTACCAAAAAAATAAGGTTTAAAGCCTCTCCTTTCAANGTATAAATACTTATAACACCACTACTTTTCATGCTGATTTTGATACTACAAATTGAAGTGCGGAATGTGGGTTGTATGTTGTATATTGCTTGTTTCCTACCAAAAAAATAAGGTTTAAAGCCTCTCCTTTCAAGAATAAAAAAAGCAAAAAATTACTTTTAACCAATCCTATCTGTATTTAATAAGAGGTAATAATTAATTATTAATTGTTAATTATTGAATACCTTAGATTTTGTATTTCATCAAATTGCTAACTACTTTATTAACTAACAAGACGGTAACTAACACCATTTTTCTCAGTGTACTCATGGAGATATTGTAAGAATGCTTCAGCTACTACTGATAGTTGTTTACCTTCTAAATAAGATACATACCACTTTCGTTTAATCGGAAATCCTTTAACATCTAAGGTTGTGAGTTCCAATTTAGAACTTTCACTATATAGGGTATGTTCTGACAAAACAGAAATTCCTAAACCACCAGCGATCGCTTGTTTAATGGCCTCATTACTGCCTAACTCTAAGCGCACTTTCACGACAACTTTGTGTCTGCCAAATAGTTGTTGCACTGCCTGACGAGTACCAGAACCATTTTCTCGCATAATAAAGGCTTCGTTATTGAGAGATTTAATCGGAATATTTCTCTTCCCTGCTAATGGATGATTTTTATTCGCTACTACAACTAGGGGATTATCCATTAAATATTCGTTGCGCAAAAGAATGTCTTCAGGAGGTTGACTCAATATATATAGATCGTCTTGGTTTNGTTGTTGCACTGCCTGACGAGTACCAGAACCATTTTCTCGCATAATAAAGGCTTCGTTATTGAGAGATTTAATCGGAATATTTCTCTTCCCTGCTAATGGATGATTTTTATTCGCTACTACAACTAGGGGATTATCCATTAAATATTCGTTGCGCAAAAGAATGTCTTCAGGAGGTTGACTCAATATATATAGATCGTCTTGGTTTTCCATCATTCTCCTGGTGATGTTTTGATGATTTGTCACCTCTAAGGCAATATCAACCTGTGGATGTTCTTGGCAAAAATAACCCAAGATTCTAGGCACAAAATATTTAGCAGTAGTTACTACGGCCAAACGTAACTTTCCTTGTTTTTTACCTTTTATGTCAGCAACTATCATCTCAAAGCGATCGAGCTGTTCAAACACTTCCCGACAAGTGGCCAATAATTCTCTACCAACGTCAGTTAAGTGAAGTTGCTTACCAATTTGTTCAAATAAAGGCATCCCCACTATCTGGGTGAGTTGCTTCATCTGACTAGAGACAGTCGGTTGGGTAATGAATAATTCTTCAGCAGCTTTAGTAAAGCTACCATGACTAGCTACTGTCTGAAACACTCTTAACTGATGTAAGGTGGCCTGAATCAAGGACTTTCCCTCCTAATTATAAGAAAAATAAAGAAAATATTAATACTTATATAAGTAATTGCAAACTATTAAGTATTGCATTCCCAATTAATTTTTATAATAATCTTGACATAGACTATAGTCAATGATTAATATAAATTACATTGACTAAACTAAATAGGAATTACAAAGTAACTCTAGTTGTAGCGTTGTAGATTCGTTGCAACCTATCCTACACCAAACTCAAGGTGTATATAGAAGTTTAGGTAAATCCTATTCAATAAAAAGAATAACTTAATAAGATAAAACAATGGCTACGCAGGTTTTTAACAAAATACATTTTAGAAATCTTAAGGGCGATATGTTCGGTGGCTTGACTGCTGCCGTAATTGCTCTTCCTATGGCACTCGCCTTCGGTGTCGCTTCCGGTGCAGGTCCTGCTGCTGGTTTATATGGTGCTGTATTAGTAGGTTTATTTGCCGCACTATTTGGTGGTACTCCAACTCTAATTTCTGAACCTACCGGACCAATGACGGTAGTAATGACTGCAGTGATTGCTAACTTAACTGCTGCCAACCCAGACAATGGTCTGGTAATGGCTTTCACAGTGGTAATGCTAGCTGGTTTATTCCAAATCAGTTTTGGTTTATTAAAGCTGGGTAAATACATTACCATGATGCCTTACAATGTGATTTCTGGCTTCATGTCAGGTATTGGTCTAATCCTGATTATCCTGCAAATAGGTCCGTTTCTAGGACAAGCTAGTCCCAAGGGTGGTGTAGTTGGTACTATTCAGAACATACCTAACCTTTTGACAAATATTAATCCTATTGAGACAGGTTTAGCAATTCTCACAGTAGCTATCCTCTTCTTAGTGCCATCTAAAGTTAAGAAATTCGTTCCACCACCATTGCTAGCATTGGTAGTAGGAACAATAATTTCTGTTGTATTTTTCTCAAATGTTGATATTCGTCGTATTGGTGAAATTCCTAGTGGTCTTCCTAGTTTACAATTACCTTACTTTACTCCCGATCAGTTACAGTTAATGATAGTTGATGCCATAGTCTTAGCTATGCTTGGTTGTATTGATGCTCTATTAACTTCTGTAGTAGCTGACAGTTTGACTCGTACTCAACACAACTCTGATAAAGAATTAATTGGTCAAGGTTTAGGTAACTTAGCTTCTGGTTTATTTGGTGGTATTCCAGGCGCTGGTGCAACTATGGGTACTGTGGTTAATATCAATACAGGTGCTCGCAGTGCTTTATCTGGTGTTACCCGTGCTGTGATTTTGATGGTTGTAGTTTTGGGAGCTGGTAGTTTAACTGCACAAATTCCTATGGCTGTTTTGGCAGGTATTGCTCTCCAAGTAGGGATTAAGATTATTGACTGGGGTTTCCTCAAGCGTGCTCATTATATCTCCTGGAAATCTGCAATCATTATGTACGCTGTTATTGGTCTAACTGTATTTGTTGACTTGATTGCTGCTGTAGGTATTGGGGTATTTATTGCTAATGTTCTGACTATCGATCGCCTAACTCAGCTAAAATCTGATGATGTTAAAGCTATTACTGATGCCGATGATGCGATTGTCTTAGATAATGATGAGAAAGAAATACTAGATCGTGCTGAGGGTCGGATTTTATTATTCCATTTGAGTGGTCCGATGATATTCGGTGTTTCTAAAGCAATCTCTCGCCAGCACACACTTCTCAATAATTATGAAGTCTTGATTGTAGATTTGGCAGAAGTACCTCACATGGGTGTAACTTCTGCTCTAGCAATAGAAAATGCGATTCAGGAAACAGTTGATACAGGTCGTCAAGTATTCTTAGTTGGTGCTTCGGGTAGTGTTAAACGACGGTTAGAAAAATTGGGAGTTTTAAACATTGTACCTTCAGAAAATCTGTTGATGGATCGGAAGCAAGCATTGGTTAAAGCCGTGTCTTTAGTTACTGATGTCAATATTAATGGTGCAAGTCAGAATGGAGTTAATAATCAAACTCGCATTGATACTTTGATAAAGGGGCGTTAGTAATTTAAAAGATGGTATAAATCTTTCNGTTAAACGACGGTTAGAAAAATTGGGAGTTTTAAACATTGTACCTTCAGAAAATCTGTTGATGGATCGGAAGCAAGCATTGGTTAAAGCCGTGTCTTTAGTTACTGATGTCAATATTAATGGTGCAAGTCAGAATGGAGTTAATAATCAAACTCGCATTGATACTTTGATAAAGGGGCGTTAGTAATTTAAAAGATGGTATAAATCTTTCCATAGATAGGATGACCGTAACTTACCCAGAAGTAACACTGCCAATAAGTGTTTCTCTTTTCGGCTGTCGCCGACATGAAAAGCAGAGCTTTGCGTCAGCAATTGCTTGCCAAAGAATGATGAAAGTTTTAGCACTGTGGTCTCCGGCGTTGTTGATTCTGGGTATGATTTGATAATTTTGTATTTTGTTTGTATTTTGGATTTTTTGAACTACTTGTTAATATTAACTGTTCCAAGTTAAGTGTTCCTTGTTCCCTATTTGCTATAAACCTACTTTCATACCTTAATTCAGCAATGCCAGGTCTCCTTACTACCCAAAGAAGTAGGTTTTCATGTCGCGCAGCGAAACATCTGCAAAGATGCACTCCATAAATTGACAACATATAGAACCACGGAACTGAAGTCAAGCGAAGATTTAAAAGTTAGTGGAATCTTAGCCAACTATAAACTAGCCAAATTCATTAGTATATAGTGGTTTTATATCATGTCTGGTAGCATCGGTATTGTAAGCGCGAAAGGAAAGTAAGGAATAAGAAATAAGCTTTCCGAGCCGTAGCTGTTGGATAGTTCAATTCGTCTTTCTATTTACCAACGCCATGAATTGCCAAAACAGCTATCTCTAGCAATTAATTCGATAACTATAGATATTTATACAAAAAAAGCTAAAGCTATAACATACCGCTGAGGCTAAAATCGACCATATAGCAGGACGAAGATAATATCTTGGCTGCCTGAGCGTTCTCGCATCTGAATTGAGTACCCGAAAAGGCGTTCCTCGTATGTATCCCTCGGATGTTACGAATCAATTGCTGGTAAACTATGTAAAAAGCCATTGCTAATGAATCAACACTGATTAGTGCGATCATTTCTCTGGTTGGAGCTAAACCTTATCTTCCAGCACACGACACACCGAGATGGAGATGCAATTTAGTGGGAGCTTGACTCGCTACTTACACGGATGTGTGGAGCCAGTAACCCAGGATTTGAGGCTACGCTTACCTGCCATTTTCAACCCTAAAATCTGAATCTAAGGAGGAATTACAACATGGAATTTTTTTCTAATTTCTGGACACTCTTGGTGGGAAAGTTGCAGTCCCCGACACTCGGCTTTCTAATTGGTGGTATGGTTGTTGCTGCCGTTAATAGCCAACTGCAAATTCCTGATGCGATCTATAAGTTTATCGTCTTCATGCTGCTCATCAAAGTCGGCCTAAGCGGTGGCATTGCGATCCGGAATGCAAATCTTGTGGAGATGCTGGTGCCCGCAGCGTTTGCCATGATAATAGGGATTCTGATCGTGTTTATCGGGCGCTACACTTTAGGTCTGTTGCCGAAAGTAAGAATGGTAGATGCCATTGCGACAGCGGGCTTATTCGGTGCCGTGAGTGGATCTACCCTGGCTGCTGCCCTAACCCTACTGGAATCAGAAGGTATCGAATACGAGCCATGGGCTGCTGCACTCTATCCCTTCATGGACATCCCAGCCCTAGTGACTGCGATAGTATTAGCCAGTCTTTATACCACTAAGCAGAAACAGTTACGTCTTGCAGAGGATAGTCTCAGCAAGCAGGAGTATCTCAGCAAGCAGCCCGTTACCGCAGGCGGGGATCCCAATGAACGGCGCATTGAACGGCGCATTGTTGCAGCCGGATATCCCACAGATACGGGCAATACCAAAGGCTCAGGGGTTAGAATATGGCCTATCATCAAGGAAAGTCTCCAGGGATCTGCCCTATCAGCACTGCTTATCGGCCTCACTCTAGGTCTGCTAACCCGGCCGGAAAGTGTCTATGATAGCTTTTTCAGTCCCCCCTTTCGCGGGCTGCTTTCGATACTGATGCTGGTAATGGGTATGGAAGCCACAGCAAGACTTGGTGAGCTACGCAAGGTAGGCCAGTGGTACGCTCTATATTCCTTTGTGGGTCCCCTGCTGCATGGGTTCATAGCCTTCGGTCTCGGCATGATTGCCCACTACGCCACGGGATTCAGCTTTGGCGGTATCGTGATCCTAGCCACCATCGCCACTTCAAGTTCAGACATCTCTGGGCCGCCAACTTTACGAGCTGGTATCCCGTCTGCCAATCCTTCTGCCTACATAGGCTCGTCCACAGCCGTTGGCACGCCAGTTGCGCTTGCCTTGGGAATACCGCTCTACATTGCGCTCGCCCAAGCGCTGATGGCAAGCGGAGCCTAGGTCGTTGTCTGTCGGTGCTACCCTAGCCCGGCGACAAACGCGTTAGCTATCTCAAGGTCTGCGTCGTCTTCATTCAAGAAACACGCTGCCTATAGGGTAAATAATAGGCGTTTCATCGTAAAATTTCGGTAAGTGGGAAACCACCGTCTTTTATGCGGTGGATGGAAACGACTCGACGGATTTTAATCCGTAGTCAACAAAATGTGTTATGATTAATTAACAACTTAAAAAGTAGCCTCAATGGTCTTTGGCCGGAGAGAGTAGTGGCAATTGGCACCGCCTAGTAGGGGCGAACGGCCGTTCGCCCCTACTGCTGCTGTATTCGTACTACGGTACGGTGCTGCCAATGTGGCCGTTTCGATTTTTCGGGAACCGTGCAATGTGNAGTAGGGGCGAACGGCCGTTCGCCCCTACTGCTGCTGTATTCGTACTACGGTACGGTGCTGCCAATGTGGCCGTTTCGATTTTTCGGGAACCGTGCAATGTGGAAATCGTGGTTTTAACCCGATTTACAACTCCTCTGAAGAATCGACCCGACTTTAGTCCGTGGAGTGTCAAAAGTGCGGGATAATTTTAATAGTTTTGTGGAATGGGCATCTTGCCCGTTCCTGATATTTTTGGACAGGCAGGATGCCTGTCCCACCCCACTTAATATTCATCCCACAATTTCAGCAACATCGGGTTAATGATATCAAATTCCCTTGCTTCGGAGTAATATAGAATCGGGTTGAACAGTCGTCCGCAGCGACGAAAGGAAGCAATCTCCGTGCGCCACTGAGATTGCTATCCGTTCCGGAATGCTCCGCAAGCCTTCCACGAGTGTAAGTCGCTGCGGACTTAGCTATGGTAATTATCCGGATTCTATATAATAAGAAACCGTGTTTGTGGAAGGTCAATGTTAGTATTGTAGGGCATTTGATATAAACCCGGTTTCTCTGCTTTTTTATACCGATACTAACGGATTTGATATGAGTTCTTCGTCAGCGTCAACGTCTTGCAGGCAAGAAACACAGTCACCAAAAAGCCGGGGAATGACCCCGGCTTTTTTGGTTTAACCGGCTAGGTTTTGAGTCAGAATGTGTGCGCGTGCAGTACCTCCATCACGTTACAGAGATAGGCGATGCCAGAATAATCGTCGAAAAACTGGCTTGCGACCTCATCGGAAATCTTCACAGCCATATCCCGGTTGGGAGTAAGTACCTCGAACTTTATATTTGAGTAGTTGTCGCCAACGGCCGGTTTTCCCGACGAGCGTACGTTACGACTGCCTTTACCGCCGACTTCCACCACCGTATAACCGGTAGCTCCGGCTGCGTCGATGATCTTGGCGATCTTTTTCTGCAGCAACTTTTCGGTGATGATGACTAGCTTGCTAGNCGCCAACGGCCGGTTTTCCCGACGAGCGTACGTTACGACTGCCTTTACCGCCGACTTCCACCACCGTATAACCGGTAGCTCCGGCTGCGTCGATGATCTTGGCGATCTTTTTCTGCAGCAACTTTTCGGTGATGATGACTAGCTTGCTAGCTTGTTGGGTAGGGGAGGGTGCATCTTGTTGAGAGGCGGTTTCCTCTTGTTGAGACGCGGTTTCCTCTTGTTGGTTTATGGGGGTTTCCTCTTGTTGGGTCATGGGGGTTTCCTCTTGATGCGTGTAGTAATTGAATTATATAGAAACTCAGGAAAACGGCATAACCGCATGCTATCAGGCAGATCCGAGTCTACGAAGAGAATACCATCGCGTTCGTATACAGGTTGCGTAATAGCGCGGTTGCCATAGTTGATATGATAGCACTATTCCATTGATCGGTCAAGAAAAGACATACTAGGGCAAACACATCCAAATCTTCCTACTTTCACGCTCTACTTTTGATATTCTATACGATCCTTGGAATTGGAACTAATATCAAATCCGGTTGAATAGTTATTGTATAGTTGG
>NZ_LGSU01001359.1 GCF_002260545.1 Hydrocoleum sp. CS-953
CCCGGTTTCTCTGCTTTTTTATACCGATACTAACAAATTTGATATTACTTAACTATGCGCCCAAAATCCTAACTTTTTGAGGATCAAGCAGCTCAAAACTAGGTACTTTTTCGAGGCATAAAAAGCCTCAAAGCCTTATTTGTCAATATTTTTAGATTTAATCAGCCAGCCCTAACTATTGTACAATAAATGAAGCAAACATCAATTTTAGCCTCAAACCCTTATTTGTCAATATTTTTAGATTTAATCAGCCAGCCCTAACTATTGTACAATAAATGAAGCAAACATCAATTTTAGGCTCAAACCCTTATTTGCCAATACTTTGAGATTTAATCAGCCAGCCCTAACTATTGTACAACAGATGAAGCAAACATCAATTTTAGGCTTAAACCCTTATCTGTCAATATTTTTAGATTTAATCAGCCAGCCCTAACTATTGTACAACAGATGAAACAAACATCAATTTTACGCTCAAACCTTTATCTGTCAATACTTTGAGATTTAATCAGTCAGTCCTAACTATTGTACAACAGATGAAGCAAACATCAATTTTAGGCTCAATTTTAGGCTTAAACCCTTATCTGTCAATATTTTTAGATTTAATCAGCCAGCCCTAACTATTGTACAACAAATGAAGCAAACATCAATTTTAGGCTCAATTTTAGGCTTAAACCCTTATCTGTCAATATTTTTAGATTTAATCAGTCAGCCCTAACTATTGTACAACAAATGAAGCAAACATCAATTTTAGGCTCAAACCCTTATCTGTCAATATTTTTAGATTTAATCAGTCAGCCTTAACTATTGTACAACAGATGAAGCAAACATCAATTTTAGGCTCAAACCCTTATCTGTCAATATTTTTAGATTTAATCAGCCAGTCCTAACTATTGTACAATAGATGCAGTAAACATCAATCTATGCAAAGAGACTGATATAGCTGNTAACTATTGTACAACAGATGAAGCAAACATCAATTTTAGGCTCAAACCCTTATCTGTCAATATTTTTAGATTTAATCAGCCAGTCCTAACTATTGTACAATAGATGCAGTAAACATCAATCTATGCAAAGAGACTGATATAGCTGCTGCACTTACTCCGCGTTTGATATGCGTAGCAAAGCGACACCGATGTTCTATTGCTACTTTCATGCAACAAAACCGAAATTATCTATATCTTTAATTCCTGTTCTCAGTTATAGCGGTTTTCACAAAGGTAGACTACAAAACTTCTTACTTCTTCCTTTCAACCTAAATCTCTGTACTCTAAAAAACATGAAAACTGCTATAAGTGTTCCCTGTTCCCTCCTTTCTGGAGATGTCTAATTAATTGTTAATCAACCTCAAAGTGCAACTGATAAAGTCTCAAACTCGGATGTTCAGTTAAATACCAATGACAGCCAATATTAGCAGGTGAAGGTCTTTTATTCAGTCGATACAAAAACATTGGTTCTTCTCTCAAAATTGCTTTCAACATCAAATCTTCCCAGTCTTCATTGCCATGGTCAAAAATTAAATAAGACTTACCAATATATCCTGTTTTTATCAATACCTTTAGTAACCATCCCACAATTTCCTCAGTTTTTTCTAGAGAAAATTCACTATCTGTTAAACCATAAGTTTCAACCTCTAGTTTTTCTGATTTAGGTTGTAGTGTTGCCAAGAAAGCTGATATAATTTTTTTTAGTTTTTTCATATTTACAGACTCAACTGCTTCATAAAATCGATATAAAACGTCATATAGCATGATATTCTACTGTTTACTTCCTGTCTCTTGGTCAGCATTCCCTCTCTTGGTGCGCGTTCCCTTGCGACTTTCGTCGTCGCGGGGTCGCACCGCTTGCGTCTTACGCCGACGCGGGGTCTGACCGCCTTCCACCGGAACTGTCGGCAGCACTCCGTCCACAGGCATTCACGATCAAGCCGACCGCCCGATCGCAAATTGATACTTGCGTTTAAATCTCTATCTATTGACAAGCCACAGTCAGGGCAATCATACCTTCTCAGGTTTAACGGCATATCTTGGACGTGACCACACCTGCAACAAGTCTTTGATGATGGAAAAAATCTATCTACTACTACTAACTCCGAACCGTACCATTGGCATTTATATTCTAGCTGTCGTCTAAATCCGTAAAATCCTTGGTATGCAATGGATTTAGCTAGTTTGTGGTTAGATAACATTCCACTAACGTTCAAATCTTCTATGACAATTGTGCCGTGGTTTTTGGCTAAGTATGTTGTCAATTTATGAAGTGCATCTTTGCGGATGTTTGCTACTTTTCTATGCAGCCTAGCTATCTTAAGTTGTGCTGCCCTCCAGTTAGCTGAACCAANATCCGTAAAATCCTTGGTATGCAATGGATTTAGCTAGTTTGTGGTTAGATAACATTCCACTAACGTTCAAATCTTCTATGACAATTGTGCCGTGGTTTTTGGCTAAGTATGTTGTCAATTTATGAAGTGCATCTTTGCGGATGTTTGCTACTTTTCTATGCAGCCTAGCTATCTTAAGTTGTGCTGCCCTCCAGTTAGCTGAACCAATAATTTTATTCCGGTTAATATACTGTAGCCGAGAAAGTTTGGGTTCAAGCTTACGGTATGACTTTAAACTTTCAAAAACTTTCCCATTGCTTAATGTTGCTAAGGTTTTTACGCCTAAGTCAACACCTACAACTTCTGTAGTTTTTGTTTTTGAAGTCGGAGTAAATTCAAAAGCTAAACTAAGATACCAATCACCCGCTTGTCTACTAATAGTTATTTTCTGAGTTGTTGCCTCAATGGGTTCATAAGTTTTCACCCAACCAATGAAAGGGAGTTTATGACTCCATCCGTTTAATTCTATTGGCNTCGGAGTAAATTCAAAAGCTAAACTAAGATACCAATCACCCGCTTGTCTACTAATAGTTATTTTCTGAGTTGTTGCCTCAATGGGTTCATAAGTTTTCACCCAACCAATGAAAGGGAGTTTATGACTCCATCCGTTTAATTCTATTGGCTTTCCACAATTATCAATTGTGGAAAGCGAAGCATTCCGTTTGCGAAGCATTCCGAAGGAAAGGAAAAGAATCATGTTTACCTTTTTTCTTAAACCTTGGATATTTACTCAACCCTTGTTTGCGTTTGCGAAGCATCCCGTAGGGTAGCATTCCGTTTGCGAAGCATTCCGAAGGAAAGGAAAAGAATCTCTTAAATGCTTCACCCAAGTTAATGTTTGCGTTTGCGAAGCATCCCGTAGGGTAGCATTCCGAAGGAAAAGCATATTGGTATACTCTGGAAGATAAGTTTTTCATCCAGGGTGTTAGTGGTTTTGTATGATTGGTAAAAACCTCTCTTAGCTTGCGAGCCTTCGGTTTATAACCATCTTTATAAGCAGCATTCCATAAACTTAGACCCCAATTATAACACCATCTGCTATAACCTGCGTGTTGAGCCAAGAGTGTTTTCTGCTTGTTATTCAGTTTGAGTTTGGTTCGGATGGATTTCATGTAGGGTATTGACAGTATAATGGTATACTTTTTAACGTATTAAATCGTTATTCTTTGATTAAGTCNCCATCTGCTATAACCTGCGTGTTGAGCCAAGAGTGTTTTCTGCTTGTTATTCAGTTTGAGTTTGGTTCGGATGGATTTCATGTAGGGTATTGACAGTATAATGGTATACTTTTTAACGTATTAAATCGTTATTCTTTGATTAAGTCAATGCTCTATCTTTATTCTACTACCAACTCAGTTAAATAATGTAACAAATAATTCCTAAGCTCCACTTGTGAAATGAGAACCTGAAATGATTTTCAATCCTACATTCCACACTTCAAAACCTAGTATAAAAGCTCTAGGTCTCCATCCAACTAGCGACCTATAGGAGGGGAGAGTGGTCGCCAGTTGAAAAAATAAATTCAATAGTTAATGTTTTTGGCGATCGCCGACAATTTACACAACATTACTGAAAACCCTACATTGGAGATGAAAAGTGGCTATAAAAGGTATAGATTTCAGCATTAATCAATTCCTATTGTTTCCGAGAGAAAATCGGCTGTAGATTTAACTAGAGCGATCGCATTCTCATATACCATCCGAGTTGGCCCTAAAACTNAAAAATAAATTCAATAGTTAATGTTTTTGGCGATCGCCGACAATTTACACAACATTACTGAAAACCCTACATTGGAGATGAAAAGTGGCTATAAAAGGTATAGATTTCAGCATTAATCAATTCCTATTGTTTCCGAGAGAAAATCGGCTGTAGATTTAACTAGAGCGATCGCATTCTCATATACCATCCGAGTTGGCCCTAAAACTCCTACACTTCCTAGAGGAATTGTCCCATTCCCATAGGTTGCAGAAACTAAGGCACAACCTTGGATGGGTTCCAAGGGATTTTCTGAGCCAATTCTAACTTTCACCTGCTTATCTGTTTTTTTCCCGGTAGCTCCAAATATTAAAGGCCACAGTTCCTCTTGTTTTTCTTCAAGTAGGTGAATAATAGTTTGGACTTGTTGCAGTTGGGAGAATTCTGGTAAACGCAATGCTTCTGCTATACCACTAATCATAATTCTGGTATAATCAGGTGTCTGAGAACGGAGAGTTAAATTTTCCAATAGATTTTTGATCGATTCAGTGTACTTCTCAAACTCCCGGTCTAGTTCACTCCAGTCCAATAAAGATAATTCTCCTATTGCCCGGTCTCGTAATTGGCTATTCAAAAAATTTGATAATATCTGTAACTCTCTATCAATATCCTCTGGGTTGGAAAGTACCGAATTATCTGGTGAATTTTGTCGATCGTTTGTTTGATTTATTGCCCCCAAGTCCATCATTAGTGACTGAGTTTCATAAGTATTTGTCACGACAATTAGCATAATTTTTTCTGCTTCGACTTGTACCAGTTGGAGGTGTCGTAGCTTGGCCGTGGAAGTCTGAGGCATTGTCACCAAAGAAATATAACCACTGAGAGTAGCTAAAATTTGAGCTGCTCCCTGAAGTACAGCCTCTAGGCGACCTTCTGGCCAATTCAGTTGTTTTTGTAAAAGTTCTTCAACTTCAAAAGCCAAATTTTCTGAAGGTGTCATTAATTGATCGACATATATTCGGTAGCCTGAGTCTGAGGGAACTCTTCCGGCTGAAGTATGAGGTTGATATAAAAGTCCACTTTTCTCTAAAAAGCTCATCCCATTACGAATGGTTGCTGGACTAACACTGAGATTATACTCTTCTACTTCTACAAGGGACTTTGAGCCAACTGGCTCTGCTGTCGCAATATAGTGGCGAACTGTTGCCCAAAGAATATGTTGATGACGATTATTAAGCTTAACTTGCACTGACATAGATGTAGGGTGAGTATATCGGTAAGTTTCCAGACAATAGCAGAAAATAATTATCTTAGTTAATCAAAACATTAGAGTTATTTTTCTTAATATAACTTGGTGCTTCGTTATGATATAAGCATATTCTGCTAAAAAATATGTAGTTAAAGAAACTTTTCTACTTAATAATCATAAAGTTTTTGCTGTCTAATAGCGCGGTATACTTTTATCTACGACTAATGAGTAGACATCTATACCACCAATAATATTTTTAACATTAGTAAAACCTTGACTCTTCAACCATTGGCACATTTGAGCAGAACGCATCCCATGGTGGCACAAAACTAATGTTTCTTGCTCGGAGTCTAAATGGACATGAATTTGGTCTGACCATTCGGGAAACTGACTTAAGGGTAAAACTTTAAAACCGTTGATAAAGGCTATTTCTACTTCTTGTGGCTCTCGAACATCTACTAATTGTAAATTTTCAGGAATACCATTTGTTAGGCGACTTGCTAGGTCTTGGACAGTAATTTCAAGCATAGGTTCTTCGGAAAACTTTTGTGACATTTTTGTTAGATACAAGAATTAATTTATTTATTAATAGAATAGTATAAATGTTAAACATTAAGTTGTTAATTCTACATTCCGCAGCTTAATGGTACTATTGGATAATTTTTTTTCAAGGCTATCATAGTGATTCTTTGATAATCGTGAATTACCAGTTAAGTCTGCGTTAGATTTGAGGAGGTTTCAGTGAGAAAAAAATATGATTACTATGGAGATTTGAAAAATAAATCTGAGTTGACAAAAATGTGTAGAGATGTTTTGACTAGCACCCCACCAGGAACAATTCGTAAGCTGACTGCTAATAGCTGAATGCTTACAACAATTCTTAAAGAAAATTCACCTGAATATTTACTAGGAAAATGGATTTTGTTGCGACGGCGACCGCACATTTCAATGTCCGATAATCCCCAGCTCAAAATNGATTTGAAAAATAAATCTGAGTTGACAAAAATGTGTAGAGATGTTTTGACTAGCACCCCACCAGGAACAATTCGTAAGCTGACTGCTAATAGCTGAATGCTTACAACAATTCTTAAAGAAAATTCACCTGAATATTTACTAGGAAAATGGATTTTGTTGCGACGGCGACCGCACATTTCAATGTCCGATAATCCCCAGCTCAAAATAGCTCTTCATTCCTGGGGAAAATATAGTGCATTTAATTATAAAAATAAGGATGGAGAATGGGAGCCTTACTCATATAGAAAAGCTTTAAATGAACCAGAACAAAATAATAAGAAAGATGTATTAGAAGCCTTTAGGTATGAAGTTAGGGAGCAGAATTACTTGATTTAGCGACAAAAGATGCCTTTAATGTTCATACAGACTATATCATTCCAATGCATGTTTTGATGTCGGATTTTTTAAAAGATGAAGAATCCAATATTAATGAGATAAATGTAGATACCAAAATTGATAATTTGGGGACTGAATGGCGAGTTTTATCTGATATAAATTTAGCTATGAAATGGGAAAAATGCCATCAGAAAAACGCTAAATTAAGGCTGTTCATTAATTGATAATTGATAATGGATAATTGATAATTACAAGAAGGTTAAAACCGTTACGGAATTGAATATCGGGAAATATCCTAGCACTTTTTTTCCCCNAATTGATAATGGATAATTGATAATTACAAGAAGGTTAAAACCGTTACGGAATTGAATATCGGGAAATATCCTAGCACTTTTTTTCCCCTTAAAAGGGGAGGCTTTAAACCAGAATTATTTAATAATTAATAATTAATAATTAATAATTATTAATTGGGTAACAAAAGAAGAAAACCTATATTTAGCAGGTGCAAAAGATGTTCCTTTGTACAATTATAGAAGGGGAAGAGGTGAAACTTATGACACTTGACACCAATACAGAGGTCTTTTAAAAGCTGGTATCGAAATTTGTTTGGATACCATAAAGATCAAAAATTGACTGCTCAAATGCTGATTTCTTTTCCCTTTGCGAAAACAATAGATATAGTCATTCTTAATAAGACTGGGACGAGTGTTTATTTACCTAGCAAAGTATTTCAGCCAAAAAAGTGTTTCACCCTTATTTGAAATGACTATAATAATAAAAAAATCTTAATGGAACATAATGGAAATACTTATCAGCGAAATTCAACAATGCTGAATCCTTACTATTAATTGCTCAAATATTTTTGTAAATTATTAATTAAATCTTGGTCTAAATAAGGTTTAGTTAAATAGCCATTTGCTCCCAACTGTTTAGCTAACTGACGATAGGGTTGACTGCCACGAGATGTTAACATTAATACAGGCATTTCCTCCTGAGAATATTGTTTACGACAACGACTCAGAAACTCAAAACCATTCATTTCTGGCATTTCCACATCACAAATAATAGCCTTAATATAAGTATTTTGGTCTAACTGCCTTAATCCTGCTTTAGCATCTTGAGCTTGGACAACATTATATCCTGATTTCTGCAAAGTTTTAGAAATAGTTTGACGAGTAGTTAAAGAATCATCTACTACTAAAATAGTGGTTAATTTAGACGAAGCAGACTGTTTAAACTGCTTCTGAATGCCTGGTGATTTCTGACGATTTATCCCCGTTTTATTTAAGGTTTTTTCTAATAATTTAACTCCGTCAATAACTGGTACTAAACTACCATCTCCTAAAATAGTACAACCATACAAATATGATGGGGATGTTAAAAGTTGACTAAAAGGTTTAATCGTCAAATTTTGTTCCATTAATATTTGTTCTATTTTGATAGCAATTGTATCTGTATCTTCAGAAATCAATAATAACATTACCTTTCCTTGAGATTTTTGACCATAAGGGTTTTTGCCGAATTCAACAGATTTTTGTTGGATATTTCCTAAGACTATTGGATAATTATAATCTGATACAATTGATGGTGCTATTGATACTTTTTTGCCTTTCCAATCATAAGTTTCTTCTGCTTCTTTATTTACTGTAATCTCAGTCGGTTCGGCATAGATAATACTTGCTAAAATATCTAAGGGAATAGCAAACAAATTGCCTTCCATACGAAAAACTAATAATTTTGTAATTGTTAAAGTCCAAGGTAACCTCAGAAGAAATCTTGTGCCTTTACCGATTTCTGATTGAATAGTAATATTCCCTTTTAATGCTTCTATTTGACGCAATACTGCATCTAATCCTACCCCTCTTCCTGATAGATCGCTCACTTCTTCTTTAGTTGAAAAGTCAGGATAGAATAAAAATTGATATAACTGTTTTGTTGATAATTTTGCTGCTTCACTCGCAGAAACCATTTGCTTCAGTATGGCTTTATTCCGAATTTTTTCAACATCTATACCCCCACCATCATCTTTAATTTCAATATAAGTATAATTTCCTTGATAATAAGATTTAATAGTAATTATTCCTGTCTCTGATTTGCCATTTGCCTTTCTGATTTCTGCTGATTCAATACCATGATCGAAAGCATTTCTTAGTATATGAACTATGGGGTCATATAATTTCTCTAAAACTGCTTTGTCTAACATAGTATTCATCCCAACTAATTCTAGTTTTACCTGTTTTTGCTTTTGCACTGATAAATCTCTAATCATTCTGGGGAATCTATTAAATAATGATTCTACAGGTAACATTCGAGTTTTGTTGAGATTACTTTGTATTTGCTGTAAGGTTTGTTGCCTTTTTTTGACAATTTGTTGACCTTGCTGATGTAATAGTTTAATGTCATCTACTGCTTCTCCTATTTGAGCAATTTCTTCTAAGAGATTTGGTAACATATCTATTAAAGAGCCTAGTTTTTTATTCTGAGAGTTTTGTGATTTCTTGAGCTTCTCCGCAAAGGCTGTAATATCTTGAAATTGTACCATTAATTGATGAAATCTCAGCCACCCTTTATCTAAAGTTTCTATTGAAGCTTGAGTTTGTTGATTTTGGAGAATAAAACTATTATCTTGGGTGGCTAATTCTCCCACTAAATTATTCAACATTTCTAGGCGTTTTAGGTCTATCCTAATACCTAAATTAGATGGAGATTTAGAGGTAGTTTGTTTTTGTTGAATTGGCTTGGAATTTTGAGAAACTTCTGCTGTAGAATCTGGTTTATTCGAGATATTTACTGATGCTTTTGTACCATTACCATTAGAGGTAGAGGGTTGAGTTTTAGTTGTATTAGTCGTCTCTGTTTTTTTACCTTGATTTTGATTGGCAACTTTAGTAGATTGATTGACTTTTGAGGATTGATTTTTATTTGTATTAGTCGTCTCTGTTTTTTTACCTTGATTTTGATTGGCAACTTTGGTAGCTTGATTGACTTTTGAGGATGGAGTTTTAGTTGTATTAGTCGTCTCTGTTTTTTTGCCTTGATTTTGATTGGCAACTTTAGTAGATTTATTTACTTTTGAGGATTGATTTTTATTTGTATTAGTCGTCTCTGTTTTTTTACCTTGATTTTGATTGGCAACTTTAGTAGATTTATTTACTTTTTCTGAATTGTTATTATCCCTAACTTCTGGTGCAGATTCTTTTTGCTCAGAGACATTGACTAATGGGATTTCAGTCTGAGATATTTGAGTTTTTATTCTGTTAGTTGTTTCTACTTTTTGCTCTTGATTTTCATTAGTAACCTCAGATTTTTTACTAACTTGATTAACTTGTTTCTGCTTAGTAGTTGCGACAGCTTTTTTAGATTTTATTGGTTTAGTTAATTTAACTAATGTTGGATTCGGTTTTCCACCTTGAGCCCGATCGCCTTCTAATACTGCTTTTTGTCCTGCCCAAAAATCTGCTAAAGCTAATTGACCAATTTTTGCTGTATATTTTGGATTTACTTCCAGTGCTTTAATTGTAGTTTGAGCAATAGAAGTAAACCCAGGTAAATTCAGCATTGTTCCCAAAGTCGCAAATACTTCCGCTTGTCTCTTGAATTCATCTTGAAGGGATAAACCATTATCCCCTTTGATTTTTCCAGTTAACAAACTTTCCCAACGCTGCAAACCAGAAGGTATTTCTTCTGTAAACAAGAACTTAGCCATATCGCCCTGTTCCATTGGTACTTCTGGAAACTCTGCTGCTTCCTCTAGAGAATGCCCAAGTTTCTTTTCTAACTGCTCAAATACTTGTTTCGCACTAGCAAGAGCTGTATTTTCATCATAGTTACCTGTTTCAATTTGTTCTGTAGTTGGCGATCGCAAACAGTCGAAAGCTTGCAGTAATAAATTCTCTAAGTCCAAATCAAAAACAGTATTTTCCTGATAAAGCGCTCTAATACCATTTTCTAAGTCATGGGCAATTGTTTTAATTCCCATTAAACCAATACAAGCAGCACCACCTTTAATTGAATGAGCTGCCCGCATTAGTTTATGGAGTGTTTGGAGTTCATGCTCTTGAGAAATATTAATTAATCCTTCCTCAAGAGTTTGCAGTAATTCTGTAGTTTCTTCTACAAAAAATTCGTAAGCTTGATCGTCAATTTCTATCATAGGGAATAGGGAATAGGGAATAGGGAATAGGGAGTAGGGAGTAGGGGAGTGGGGGAGTAGGGGAGTGG
>NZ_LGSU01000136.1 GCF_002260545.1 Hydrocoleum sp. CS-953
GCATGAGATAGTCTGTTCTAAATTATAAATTTTCCACTCTAGATAATTATTAATTGTATTCCTAGGTCATGCTCCGCAAACGGCACCTCGTCACATGAACATTGTTAATTGGTGAACATGGGGGATGCTGTCGTTGATAATTCTGAATTTGCTATCTGTGAAAATCTTATNATTTTCCACTCTAGATAATTATTAATTGTATTCCTAGGTCATGCTCCGCAAACGGCACCTCGTCACATGAACATTGTTAATTGGTGAACATGGGGGATGCTGTCGTTGATAATTCTGAATTTGCTATCTGTGAAAATCTTATTTATCCCATTCTCAAATAAGTTTGGAAAACCTACCACCAAAATTTTATTTTATGGAGTCATCAATCTTTAAGTTGTGATGAACAATTATCAGGATTTCCTGAATATATTTTAGCTAAACGTTCCCCTTTAGGTAAGGTTGTCTTTGATCGACCATACTTTATTTTAGTTGAAGCTAAACAAGACAACTTTGAAACAGGTTGGGCACAATCTTTAGCAGAGATGATTGCTGCTCAAAGATTAAATCAAGAAAATCTCATTATTGTTTTTGGTATTGTTTCTAATGGTGCAACATGGCAATTTGGTAAATTAGAATTTGAGAAATTTACTAGAAATATTACTGCTTTTACTATTTTCGGAGAACTTTTTTAAGAGCGTGAAGTAGGTACTAATGTTTTTAGATAAATCCCAGTTTTAGAAGGATTAATAATTCCTTGCTTAAGTTGCTTCTTGCTGNCAGAGATGATTGCTGCTCAAAGATTAAATCAAGAAAATCTCATTATTGTTTTTGGTATTGTTTCTAATGGTGCAACATGGCAATTTGGTAAATTAGAATTTGAGAAATTTACTAGAAATATTACTGCTTTTACTATTTATGAGCTAGATAAATTATTTGCTGTAGTAAATTTTGTCTTTAAATAATGTGAAATACAGCTAAATAATTTGGTTTTAATGTAAGTATTTCCTGCGGAATGCTGCGCAAACAGCTCTTAGGAGTCAGCTATTAACCATGAATAATTATTGTTATGATTAAGGAAGAATTTTCAGATTATAGAGATGTTTAATTAAACATCTCTACTGTAATTATGATTTTACAAAATTTGATATAGCTAAGAAAGAATTAGTTAGGACATAGACTGATGATAAATCTTAGAAAACGGAAATGTTTTTCCAACTGTTCCCTATTCCCGATTCCCGATTCCCTGCTATATTAATTAACTCTGCTGCAACTCATCCAAACGTGCCAAAACTTCTTGACTATGAATAGGCGGTCTTACTCCTAGAAAAATCTCCTGCAACATCCCATCTGGGTCGATAATAAAAGTATGCCTCATTGAAAAAAAGTTTAGCCATGAACCGTAAGCTTTACTAACAGTTCCGTCCGTATCAGCTAACAATGGAAATTTTAATCCTTCAGAATCACAAAATTCTGCGTGGGAGTCTATATCATCTGCACTAACACCTAAAATTCGAGCATTTCTAGAAATATATTTTGGTAAATCTTGCTGAAACCTACGCGCTTCTATTGTGCAACCAGAGGTAAAATCTTTAGGGTAAAAATAAAGCACTACCCACTCACCACGATAATCTGATAAAGAAATTTCCCCATCCCCTGTATTAGTAGGTAAGGTAAATTCTGGTGCTGGTTGGTATAACTCAGGTAGTTTACCTCCAAGTGCCCAAACATTGGGAATAAAGTTAAACCAAGTTATCAAAGCTAGACAAATAGCTAAAAATATGGTATTCAAATGCCGACGAGATGTCATAATTTATGATGAAAACTCTACTTCATATAAGTTTACATAAATTTGGGAACAAATTTTCTGTGAAAAATTGCCTATGTATCGTCCCATTTAGATGAGCATCTAAATAGTTTGTCAAGATTGATTTGATGGGTAAGCTATTAAATTCTCTCCCTTGTCTTTCTAGTAACTCTCTCAACCAATCATTGGAAAATTGACTAAAAAATAAGGTCTCAAGCTTCTTCTGGGATAGGGGATGAAAAAAATTAACTTCAGTATTCAACTATTGCACAACAGTTTTTAGATTTTAGATAAATTGGTCAGGGTAGGGATAGTCCTACGCACCCCTAGGCGATCGCCTAATTTGATTCAGATTGATCATTCATTTAACTATTGCACAACAGTTTTTAGATTTTAGATAAATTGGTCAGGGTAGGGATAGTCCTACGCACCCCTAGGCGATCGCCTAATT
>NZ_LGSU01001360.1 GCF_002260545.1 Hydrocoleum sp. CS-953
TCTAAATTTTTCTGGCATCTATTTTGTTCTCTATGGCAGGAGGAAAATTTCCCAAATCCTATTTATAATCCAGATTTATTAGGGTGTGGTGAAAGTGATATGCCATCTGTGGCATATTACCCTGTAGATTGGGCTGAACAATTACAATATTTTTTAGAGAAAATTGTGCAAAGACCAGTAATTTTAATTGTGCAAGGTGCTTTATTTCCTGTGGCTGTATCTCTAGTAAAACTACAACAAAAATCAAATTTAATTTCTGGTTTAATTTTATCAGGACCTCCCCAACTTGAGTTAATGCAAAAAGCTAGTTCACCTGTGCAAAATAAATTGAGATGGAATCTTTTTTACTCACCAATTGGTAAAGCTTTTTATCGCTATGCACGGAGTAGAAAATTTTTAGATTCTTTCTCGAATAAACAATTATTTGCCGATCCTAATCAAGTTGATGAAGAATGGTTAGAAACTTTGGAAAAAGGGGCAAAAAATTCCCAAAGTCAGTATGCTGTTTTTTCTTTTTTAGCAGGCTTTTGGAGACAGGATTTTAGTCAGGCGATCGCTCAAATTTATCAACCTACTTTAGTATTAGTAGGAAGTNTAGAAAATTTTTAGATTCTTTCTCGAATAAACAATTATTTGCCGATCCTAATCAAGTTGATGAAGAATGGTTAGAAACTTTGGAAAAAGGGGCAAAAAATTCCCAAAGTCAGTATGCTGTTTTTTCTTTTTTAGCAGGCTTTTGGAGACAGGATTTTAGTCAGGCGATCGCTCAAATTTATCAACCTACTTTAGTATTAGTAGGAAGTCAAGCATCAACTATTAGTAAAACAAACAAAACTGAAACTCCAGAACAAAGAATGAAAACTTATTTAAAATATTTGCCTCAAGCAAAAGGTAATCAAATTTCAGGACGCAATGTTTTACCTTATGAGTCAACAAGAGAATTTGTTCAAGTTGTCAGTGAATTTTTACCAACAATTAATTAATTAGCTATTAGCTTTGAGCGATCGGCTTTTAGCAGATTGAGGTTTCAATTCCCTTCTCCCAGGTAAAAAAAAATAATCCTATTGAGTGCTAATTGCTGACCGCTTATTTCTAAATGTCAAAATATTGGAAAATTAGAATTAGGTCTAAAGTCAAATGAGTATAGTTGAGAATGATAGTACAACTGAAACAGTAAACAACACTATTTTAATTGTGGATGATAATCCAATCAATATGAAATTAGCAGTTAGTGTTTTAGAGAGTTATAATTTTAATATTTTAGTATCTCTTAATGGTAATAATTGTTTAAAACAAGCAAGAGAAAATAGTCCAGATATTATTTTACTCGATGTTTTAATGCCGGGAATTGATGGTTTTGAAACCTGTAAGCGCTTAAAAGCCGATCCAGAAACTAAAGATATTCCTGTAATTTTTATGACTGCTTTATCAGATACAGAAGATAAGATTACGGGGTTTGAAGTGGGAGCGGTAGATTACGTTACTAAACCAATTAAAATAGACGAGGTTTTAGCAAGAGTAAAAGTGCATATACAACTGCGAGAATTAACCAAAAAATTAAAGAAAAAAAATATACTACTTCAAGAAGAAATTCAACAAAGAATAATAGCAGAAGCAAAGCTTAAAAAAACATTACAAGAGTTACAAGTAGCCCAAAAGGAGATTGTTTCTAAAGAAAAACTTGCCTACTTAGGTACTTTAACTTCAGGTATTGCTCATGAACTTTGTAATCCCCTCAATTTTGTTCAGAATTTTGCTCAACTTTCGTCAGAGTTACTAGATGAATTTCTGGAAGATTTAACTTTAGAAATCAATAAAATTGAAGCTGAAAAGTTTGATGATTTTACAGAAATAATCAATGAGCTGAAACATAATACAGATGGAATTTATCAACATAGTAAAAGAGCTGAAAAAATTATTAGAATGATGGTCAAACACGCACGACTGGATAGTAGTCAGTTACAATCTAGTAATTTGAATAATATTTTAACGCAATCATTGCAATTTGCTGGTCAGAGTCTCTGGGAAAAAGATAAATTTCCTATCAAAATTAATACTAATTACGATAATTCAATAGGTAAAGTTTTAGTGTCATATTCAGATCTGATTCAGGCTTTTATTAATATGTTTGATAATTCCTATTACGCTCTCAAAACTAAGTTAGAACAACAGGAATCGACCAATCAGGATTTTACTCCCACTGTATCTGTACAAACCTGCAACTTAGGAGAAAAAGTAGAAATTCGGATCTATGACAATGGAATAGGAATAAACTCAAAAATCAGAGATAAAATTTTCGATCCGTTTCAAACTACTAAACCACCTGGAGAAGGAATAGGTTTGGGTTTATCTCTCAGTTATGAAATTATTGTTGGACAACATCATGGCAGTATTGAAGTAGAAAGCAAACTAGAAGAATATAGTGAATTTATCATTGAAATTCCTGTTACAAAAAATATAGATGAAGTCAGAAGTTAAATTCTCAGCACGGACTAAACTTGAGAGGTGCGATAATATCCTGATAGTAATGGCGACTACTATACAAGGGAGGAGAACTAATATCATGTCCGGATAAGAGCGTGATAAAAAAACTTTCTCCTTTTTATACTTTCTTTTTCCCTCTTCCCTCTTCCCTCCTGACTCCTGACTTCTCCCTTCTTATTTATAACTATTCAACCGGACATAATATAATTACCTGAAATCTCTGTAGCTTCAAAGTTGTGAGGCTATAAAATCTTAGTTTTGACTTTTGATTTTTGACTTTTGACTTCCGTAAAACGGTATCGCACCAAGGGTTCTATGGTTTGAAATTTCTCCTCTGGTGTATCCGGTACATTTTGCTTTTGGCTCCGATCTTACCGAAATAATTAATAATTAAACAATTAAATAATTAGATAATTCACGCCTTGAAGCCTCCCCTTTCAAGGGAAAAAAATCAATCTGTTCCTTAGAGTGTCAATCCTCTCCCTAAAAGGGAGAGGTAATTATCAATTATCAATTATCAATTAATGAACCCATTTTGCTAATATAGATAAAATACCAAATGCCAAAATTCCGTAATTTATATTTGGTTCGGGAACTTTAACAGACGTTTCTTTCAAGTCTTGATTCATATAACCCTGATAATTTTCAAAACCCCAATCAGCGATCGCTGAAACCCCATTCTCTCGATCAAAATAGTTATCTTCTTCTGTGAGATTCTCTGTAAATTCGTTACCAGTTGTGGTAAAATTAATTCCGCTTAAAATATCGCTAGTTTCCAATGTTTCCATTGCCCACATAGCACCATAAATCCAGTCAATATGTGATGAAACACGAGTGGAACCAACAACATCGTAATAGCTAGAATCATTTAATCCGTCGTTTTGCCCCCAACCAAAGGAACTAACTCCAGCCACATAACCATTAATAAATAATCCGCCTCCACTATCTCCAGGAGCGATCGTATATTCTAAGTCTAGAGGGATAGTGTCTGGTTTGGTAGGATATGATGTTAGGGGACTGTCGAAATCTGATAACAATAAGCTCTCTGACAACCCCAAACTACTACCAAGCTCAACAATATTTTGACCTGCTCTTTTTGTACCTATTGTATTGGGTAAAGAACCTGTGAAACCGTTACCTGTAGCACCGAAGCCAACATAAGTTCCTATTTGTTCCGATTCATCAAAACCTGTAAATAGGGTAGCTAACGGTAGGTGTAAAACTGGAGTTTCCAGACGCAATACAGCAATATNTGACAACCCCAAACTACTACCAAGCTCAACAATATTTTGACCTGCTCTTTTTGTACCTATTGTATTGGGTAAAGAACCTGTGAAACCGTTACCTGTAGCACCGAAGCCAACATAAGTTCCTATTTGTTCCGATTCATCAAAACCTGTAAATAGGGTAGCTAACGGTAGGTGTAAAACTGGAGTTTCCAGACGCAATACAGCAATATCGTACCCAGCAGTAAAGTCTCGATCGCTAGAAAACCAACCGCGATGAGCAGTAGTATTTGTCACCGAGTAGGAAATACCGTATGCCCAGAAGTTAGCATTGAGTAACGTTTGGTTGTTATGATCGAGACAGTGTGCTGCCGTAAGAATGTAACTTGGATCTATTAGAGTGGCAGAGCAGGTATATTCACCAGAGGAGAATTTTGTGTCCAGATGACCGACACTGGGAAATAGGTTAGCTAAGGAGGTATATTCCTCGTCAGGGCGATCGTGACGGATGGTGCCAGCATGGGCAATGTTATGAAAGCAAACGGTTGTTATTAAAAGTATGGTTGAGGATATTAAGCGGTTAATCATCATTCAATTAGTTGGTTTTAGGGAATAGGTAGGGACGTTAACTTCCCTGGCGGNAGGAGGTATATTCCTCGTCAGGGCGATCGTGACGGATGGTGCCAGCATGGGCAATGTTATGAAAGCAAACGGTTGTTATTAAAAGTATGGTTGAGGATATTAAGCGGTTAATCATCATTCAATTAGTTGGTTTTAGGGAATAGGTAGGGACGTTAACTTCCCTGGCGGGAAGTCCCGCGCTCTCCCGCAGGGGAGCGTCATAAAGGAAAGCCAGGGCCAAGATTTGGATACCTTCATAAGCTGTTCATATGCCCTTGACAAGCTAGGTACATTTTGTTAGTATCAATGTCAACACAGGGGGAGGACATCACCTCNTACCTTCATAAGCTGTTCATATGCCCTTGACAAGCTAGGTACATTTTGTTAGTATCAATGTCAACACAGGGGGAGGACATCACCTCTGTTTAAACAGCGGTCAGGGTTTCCCAGACTGAAGAACCCCGCGTTTTCCCGTAAGGGCAACGTCGGGAGTATGTCAAGTAAAACGGTATAATATCACAGTAGGGGCGTTTGCAGAGCATGACCTTAGGAAATGGCATTCGCCCTTACAGGGTTTTGGTTATGACTTACAGGGTTTTGGTTATGACCGTGTGGTTTATCAATCATTTAGCACTGTAAAATTTGTAGCTATCTGTAGAGGGCAAATGCCATTTGCCCCTACAAAATATGGTGGTTCTGTGTAAGTCCTGTATTACTGATTATCCTGACATGATATAATCAGGACTTACGCAAATTCTGAAATAATACACTCTCTGTAGAGGGCAAATACCATTTCCTATATGTATTGCCAAAGTTTTGAGGAAATTAATTCTAAATTCTCAATTCTAAATTCTCAATTCTTAACACGCTCCCGATCTATTCAAGACAACCCAGATAGTTTTCCAGATTAATTGGAGATCGTATGCAATAGACCATTTTTGCTGATATTTCAAATCCATACGCACTACTTCTTCAAAGTCTTTGATATTAGAACGACCATTTACTTGCCATTCTCCAGTAATGCCTGGTTTTACCTCCAGTCTGCGCCAGTGATGTGTTTGATACAGTTCGACTTCATCAATAGAAGGAGGGCGAGTTCCGACTAAACTCATTTCTCCTTTGAGAACGTTCCAAAATTGCGGTAGTTCGTCTAAACTGCTTTGACGGAGGAAACGACCAATGTTAGTTATTCTGGGGTCGCGTTCGTTTTTAAACATATTTCCCTGAGCTTCGTTTTTGACTAAATGCTTTAATTCTTCTGCATCAATAATCATGGAACGAAATTTTCTGATGTGGAAAGTTTTGCCTAAAAAACCACATCGCACTTGAGTAAAAAATAACGGACCAGGATTATCGAGTTGCATGAAAATAGCGATGGGAATGGCGACTATTCCTGTAATTGCTAATCCTATTAAAGCTCCGAGAATGTCTATTATACGTTTGGTTTTGCTGGTTACAGATGGATGAGTTGTTTGTGTATATGGATTAGTTGATTGGTGGTGTTGTAAAGTTAGAGTATTCATATTTTTAACTTTAATATTAATGGGAAGTTTTGTATCTGGAACCTTACACGGTGGATTTAGAAACCGGGTTTGTGCTAATAGATGTCGGTTGGGCAAAATGTTTAAATACAAACCCGGTTTCTGAGCGGTATCCAAAATATGAGTGAGAAACCGGGTTTGTGCTAATAGATGTCGGTTGGGCAAAATGTTTAAATACAAACCCGGTTTCTGGGACTTGTAGGGGCGATTTCCTGCGGAATGCTACGCAAACGCGAATCGCCCCTACAGATGAATCGCCCCTACAGATTAATTGCTTTGTTCAATTTTAGAGACAATAGCTAGTAATTCCTGTTGAGACTGAGTATTTCCTTGCTGTTGATACAAGTCTGCTGCTTTGCGATAATCAGCGATCGCTTGTTCTAGTTTTCCTTGTTGATAATAAAGGTTGGCTCGGTTGGAGTAAATTTGAGGTATGTCTGGTCTGAGGTTGATAGCTTGAGCGTAGTCAGATAGGGCGTTTTGGTAATTTGCGACTGCATGATGTAGTGTAGCCCTATTGCCATAGATTTTGATTTTAGTTGTTTCATCGGTAGCAAATTCTAATGCTTTGTCGTAATCTGATAATGCTCCTTTTNCTTGTTGATAATAAAGGTTGGCTCGGTTGGAGTAAATTTGAGGTATGTCTGGTCTGAGGTTGATAGCTTGAGCGTAGTCAGATAGGGCGTTTTGGTAATTTGCGACTGCATGATGTAGTGTAGCCCTATTGCCATAGATTTTGATTTTAGTTGTTTCATCGGTAGCAAATTCTAATGCTTTGTCGTAATCTGATAATGCTCCTTTTAAATCTGTTAGTTGTTGTCGAGCGTAGGCGCGGTTGTAATAAGTGTCTGCCATTTCGGGTTTGATTTTTAGGGCTTCATTATAATCTCTGATGGCTTCTTCATAGTTTTGGGCTTGGAAATGAGCATTGCCTCGATTATTATATAAGGTGGCATTGTTGGGGTCTTTTTCAATAGCTTTGTTGTAATCAGTTAGTGCCCCTTGATAATCTTTTTGAGCTACTTTTTCTACTGCGCTATCGTTAATAGCTTCTACTTGGGTTACTTTTTGGCAAGCTATGTTTAAGGTACTGAGTGTGGTTGCTATTGTGAGAGTGAGAATAGTTTTAGAGATTCTGTTCATCATTTTTGTAATTGGTAATTGGATAGTTATGTTGTTGATTCTTGGTAGGGGCGAATGGCTATTCGCCCCTAAATATATATCTGATTAACTACGACGTTTGCATTTGAATAGAGCGATCGCTAAACCGACTATTGCGACTGTGCTGTTTGGTTCGGGAACTTTTTCTTTCAGCTAAGGCGATCCCCCCAACCCCTCTTAGTAAGGGGGGCTAAAGAATTTGACAAATGAGAGAATAAAAATTCATACCAGGTCTCCAGTCCCCCCCTTGGAAAGGGGGGCTAGGGGGAATCTAATCCTTAACTACGACGTTTGCATTTGAATAGAGCGATCGCTAAACCAACTATTGCGACTGTGCTAGTTGGTTCGGGAACTGATTCTGTTTCCTGCCCCAAAGTGCCACCATCAGCTTCAGAGGCAGTGACAATAGTAACCGCATAACCAGGACGAGAACCAGCATCGTTTATAGACAAATAACCTGGGATATTTTTGTCGAAAGCAGTATGGGAAGATACACCCCAGTTACTCAAACCTGCAGTTGTTAAGCCTTCATTTACTGCAAAGTCTGAGGTCTCTGTGGGAATAACCACGTTATCTGTATGGAAGTAGGACGCATAACCCTCTAACTCATCCTTCAAAAAAGAGCGATCATTTAACCACCATTGCTGACCAGCCAAAGCTACAATACCCATACCTTCAGCACTGCCTGCCCAATTAACAGAATTCACTAAGAAACCGAGGGGACCATTAGGACGAGGACCGGGGTTACCATAACCGTAATGATTGTCTGGGTCTTGACCACTTAAGAAAGTACGATTGCCCCTAGCTGCAGATATTGCCTCTTTGTTATTTAAAATCCCAGTGGGGTCGAAATTAAGTATCCTGTTCCTCGCGGCAGCTCCGATCGCCAAAACATCATAATCAGAAAAGTTAGGTGCAGGGTCTTGAGGATTCCAGATAGTGAGATTCCAATCTAAACTGCCATCTCCTTCTGGGTCAAATGTTGGTGCTAGAGCAGCTAACTCTGAGATTGTTGCATTGTAAATATTGCTCTGACCATACCACAGAACATTGAGAGATGCAGCATTANGTCTTGAGGATTCCAGATAGTGAGATTCCAATCTAAACTGCCATCTCCTTCTGGGTCAAATGTTGGTGCTAGAGCAGCTAACTCTGAGATTGTTGCATTGTAAATATTGCTCTGACCATACCACAGAACATTGAGAGATGCAGCATTAGCAATGGAGGCAGAAAATAGACCGAAAGTAGTAGCAATGCCTAAGATGGCTTGATTGATTAAACGATGTTTTTGATTGCTCATAATTATCTCTATTGGTAGATTAGATGTAGGGGCAAACGGCTGTTTGCCCTAGATTAAATGTAGAAACACCTCTGTAAAAATACGGTTACTGCTATTATTCATAACCAACACAATTCTATAACAGAAAAATTAAAGCATTGTCGAAAATCGACAGCGAAGATAAATCTTGTCGAAGATCGACAAAAAATGTATGGGTGAACGTTCGGTGTTGTAGTGGGTAATGGCCATTCGCCCCTACTGTTTGTTTAATGAAGTAGTACCTAAAACACCTACACCCAAAAGACCTAAAACCGAAACAGGTTCTGGTACTCTCTTGTGCTGTTGTTGTTGCTGCATCTCTTCAACCTTGATATCAATAAATGCACTTGTAAAAGAGGTTGCAGTTGAACCACCAACTCGCAGTTGGTTCAAGTTCCATCCCGCGCCACCACTGGCAAGAGCTAAGTCTATATAATCTGCTTCAGTATTGCTGAAAGCATTGGTAACAATACCACTTAAGGATGGAAGTTTGGTTGTTCTATATCCACCACTACCGTCGGCAATATAAGCATTTGCTTCTGAGTTAACTCCAATAGCATCATTCACAAAGTTGGCATTAACTACCGCATTCAAGAAAATATCATCTTTACTGTCTGCAGTTCCTCGCTGTAACCCTGCCAGGATGTTTGTGAAATTGAGGCTAGAGTTACCATTATCCCGATCTTCGTCTGTTACTAGGATGAAGTTAACGGCAACATCTTCCCGAAAGCTATAGTTATTTAGAGCAAAGTCAATGGCAGAATAACCATCTTCAAACCAACCAGATACGAGTAAGTTATTCGTCGCAGTTGTAAATTCAGCAGAAGTTGCAAAATTAGCTCCACCTACAGGCAAAGATCGCCCCAAATTATGGGAGTTATTGCTATAATTATAATTACCAAATCCAACAAGACCAAAACGGTTGTCTATGAGACCTTTACTTTGTAGGGCTGTATCTAGCTGTGGAATCATTGTGCCGAGCCATTGGTGTTCGCCGAACATAGAAGTGGATTCATCAACAATAACGACTACATCAGCACTTTGTAAGCTGGCTGCAGTTGCAGCGGGAGTTCCTGCAATTAACAAAGCTAGGGAACAAGTCCCTATTTGTAAGTATTTGTTGTTAACGTTCATTATATCTTTAGTGCATAAATATAGGATTTCTGTTGTTAGATCGAATTTTGTAGTAGCGTGTCTAGCTTGAAAATGTGGGTTAAAAAACCTAACCCCCCAACCCCCTTCCCTACAAGGGAAGGGTGGGCATTCTCCCCTCTCCTTGCAGGAGAGCGGTTGGGGGTGAGGTCTTCTAGGTTTCTCCGTTCCTTTAGTCTAGACACGCGAGTAGTATCGGTTAAAAAAGTATAGAAACCGGGTTTATATTAAATCAGAACTGACGCAAAATATTAAATTACACACCATCTCTAGGGGCGAATGCCATTCGCCCCTACATATATCTGTGGTTAACTACGACGTTTACGTTTATAGCCAATTAAAGCGGCTACTGTCATTCCTAGCATTGCTATTGCACTAGGTTCGGGAACTGACTTTGATTGTGGGTTATTACCGTCGTCACCGAGTTGGTCATTACCGCCATCACCGAGCTGGTCATTACCGCCATCACCAAGTTGGTCATTACCATCGTCACCAAGTTGGTCATTACCGTCGTCACCGAGTTGGTCATTACCGTCGTCATCAAATTGGTCATTATCATCGTCATCAAATTGGTCATTATCATCGTCATCAAATTGATTTTGTGAATAATCAATTAACTGAGCATTCACAGGAGAATTAAAAATGTTATCCGCCTGATTCAAAAAGGCACCAGTAATCCCCGCCCCAAACTCCGCAGCAAACAGAGCAATAGGTTCATCTGCTTCTGTAGAAGCAATAGTTTGAGTTGCTATCGCATTCGTAGCATTAAAACCACCAGCACCTGAAGTAGTTGTATCATAGTCCACAGGAGAATATTCCGTAACTAGACGAGAATTTTCTGCAAATAATCGACTGGTGTTTTCTACGCCAGTATTTCGCTCAAAAATGCGGAAGTTAGAATCAGGGTCTTCATTGATAGGTATACGAGCAATATTTACTGCACCGAAACCATACTCATTACCAGTACCAGGCATTCCAATAGGGTTGCCGTCAACACCAAGGAGATTCCAGTTGAAAGAAATTACCTCTGATTCATCGAAATCATCCACTGTAATTACAAAACCATCCAAGACATTATTACCGTTGTCGATGGTCTCCCAGTCAGCAACTACAGGACTACCAAAGAAAGGGTTGGGGTGGCCGACAACTCGACAACCAGGAACTAAAGCGCAAGCACCAGGAGTGTTTCTCTCTCCAACACCAAGCAAGTCCCGGTTTGGTATTGGTCCGCTAGCAAAGGTATTCAGGTCTACCTGAGTGGCATCCCATTGAATTGCTGTTTCAGTTGATTCCACGACTTGACCACCGTTGGTAAATAGTTGATTTCCTGGTAGGGGGTCTGCATCTGGACCCATTAGGGCGACCGTTACGATCGACTCCTGCACCCGCAAAAGTGGGAGCTGCACCATCGGTAAC
>NZ_LGSU01001361.1 GCF_002260545.1 Hydrocoleum sp. CS-953
ATTTAAGTCTTTAGCCGATCTATGTGACCGAGTTAATCTTAATGCTCTGAATAGTCGTACTTTAGAATCTTTAATTAAATGTGGAGCATTCGATAAAATTGAACCAAACCGTCACCAATTAATCAAAGATTTAGAAGGTGTAATGAAATGGGCACAAGATAGAAATAAAGACCGGGATATAGGGCAATTAAATTTATTTGATGTGGCAGAAACAACAATGCCTGCTTTTGATTCTGCTCCTAAATCTTCATCCGTTTCAGATTTTCCAGCCAAAGAAAAATTGCAGTATGAAAAAGAAATTCTAGGATTTTATGTATCCGACCATCCTCTCAAATATGCACATGAACAAAATCAAATTAAGGATGTTATTACTATCGCTCAAATGTCGGAAAAAAAATCTAAGTCAGCTATAAAATTAGTGGTAATGTTGGCTGGAATTAAACATCATATTACAAAAAAAGGCGACCCTATGGCATTTTTACAAGTAGAAGATATGACTGGGCAAGTAGATGCGGTAGTTTTTCCAAAAATATATGAAGAAATTAAAAAATTACTGACAGAAAATGCTCTTTTAGTCTTAAGTGGAAAAGTTGATAATAAGGATGATGAAAGTCAGTTATTAGTAGATAGTGCAGAAGCATTAGAAAAGGTAATGGCAGATGCAGTTGAACAACATAAAAAAGCAGAGACAGAATTAGATAATTATCAAAATGAATCAACAGATGAAGGGAGAAAAAATTATCAATATATTGCAGAAGTAGAAAAAACAGTAGAGCAATTAGAAAGTCAAAAAAAATCTCCTAAAAAAGATGTTAACTCAAGAGATAAAGAGATAACAATTAATCAACCTATTGCAGAAGAAGAAAAACCATTAGAGCAATTAGATAATCAAAAAAAATCTCCCAAAAAAGATGTTAACTCAAGAGATAAAGAGATAAAAATTAATCAACCTATTGCAGAAGAAGAAAAACCATTAGAGCAATTAGAGACTCAAAAAAATCCTCCGAAAAAAGAGGCTGAATTATTAATAAATGAAAATGATTCTGCTAAACCAACACAAATAATTATCTTGCAACTACCAGTAGATAAGATTCCAGAAGATGATTCCTTGTTTGAACAGATTAAAGCTATTTTGAAAGAACAATCTTCTGGAAATGAGGAAAAAGCAAATGTGGCAATAAGGGCATTAATATCTGATGATAAAGAACAAAAGTTAGTACAATTCGGTCGGCAATTTTGGGTAGAAGATGGGGAAACAACTATTAATCGTCTTCAAGATGCAAAATTTGAGGCTAAAATTTTAAATTGTGAAACGATTGATTCTAGGTAATTAATATCGTGTCATCCTTGCAGGGGATCTACGCTATTGGATAATTAGTGATAAAAAAGTCTTTGTTTGTAGTTGCACTTTAGCGCTCCATAAATATATCTAGCACCGCTAAAGCTAACATTCAGCAATTAACAATGAAGAATTATAATTAATAATTAGGGCTTGCTGATTAAATATTAAAGCATTGACGGGTAAAGGTTTGAGCAATTTTAAGTCTGGAAAAAGTACCAGCTTTTTGGTTGATCAAGCAGAAATTGTGAGCATTTTGGGTAGATTATGGCAGAAAAACCAAAGGACTATTCTTCCTCCTGCCTCCTCTAGAATTCCCATTCCTCCTGACTCCTGTACGGGCGTTTTGCTGCGCGACATATAAAGCGGAGCTTTGCGTTAGCACATGGCCGTTTCGCGGAGCGACATGTTTGCGGAGCATTCCGTCAGGAAAACGCCCCTACGACTCCTGACTCCTACCCTCACCCATAAGACTTTTGAGCGCAAACCCTAATTAATAATTAATAATTACACCTTCTTAAAAGAAGGGTATTGACTAAAAGGATTTTTTTTTATTTATCCCCTTAAAAGGGGAGGCTTCAAACCTGAATTGTTGAATGAATAATTAATTGACTATCAACTCTTAATTATTAATTATTGAAATACTTCTGTTTTTTTGCACCTTTATACTTAATACGAACTTGCTAATAATTTAAGATCATGTTACACATAACTAATAGGATTTGGAAAACTTGATTCCTGATACAGCAATTCCCATCCTGGTGAGGTACAAAATTCCAGGTTTTAGGGAACAGGGAACAGGGAACAGAGAACAGGGAATAGGGAATAGGGAATAGAAAAGAAATTAAAGATAGGTGTACCTCNAATAATTTAAGATCATGTTACACATAACTAATAGGATTTGGAAAACTTGATTCCTGATACAGCAATTCCCATCCTGGTGAGGTACAAAATTCCAGGTTTTAGGGAACAGGGAACAGGGAACAGAGAACAGGGAATAGGGAATAGGGAATAAGGAATAAGGAATAGAAAAGAAATTAAAGATGGGTGTAACTCATAAGCTTGAGAAACGCTATATTGAGTACCTTAAGTTTACGGAAAAATAAATGTATAAAGCCTATCCATTTATCAAGGAAAAAGAAAAAGATCCTTTGAGATAATCCTTTTCTTTATAAGAATAGATAATTAGTTAATTATTAATTGTTGAACAGCTACCTAAAACCTATTCAATTCTGGTATTGACCATTAATTTTAAAATTCCCATTATTCGTTTTAGCAAAAGGCCCATTAACATACATAACCTGTTGCGGAACTCCCACCTCAATACCCTGCTCATCAAATGCCTTCTTCAAACGACGGCGAAACTCACGAGCAACCAACCACTGCTGCATAGGCTGAGTCTTAATAATCAATCTAATTACAATTCCAGTATGAGCAATCTTATCAATACCCAAAACTTTAGGGGCTTCTAAAATCTGGTCTTGCCATTGAGGGTCAGAATACAACTGTTGAGCGATCGCCTCCATCACCCCCATAACCCGATCCACATCAGCATCATAAGCCACCTCAATAGCATAATTTACTTGTGACCATTCACTAGATAAATTTCGCACCACCCCAATAGAACCATTGGGAATAGTAATTAGCTCCCCATCAAGATTCCGTAATTTAGTAACTCGTAAAGTAATAGTCTCAACCAGGCCATCTTGTCCATCTATGATAATCCAATCTCCCACAGCATATTGGTCTTCAGATAAAATCATCAGACCAGCAATTAAATCTTTCAGTAAATTTTGAGAAGCCAGGGAAAGGGCAAAACTAATAACACCAATAAAGACCGTCACTACTTGAGTGAAAGTACCTAACTGATGCAAATGATGGAGGAGCGTCACTCCCAATAATAAGTAAACTATAGCTCTCAGCCAAGCTTTAGAAACTTTAGCCAAGGTAGAAACCCGCAAAGTTTGTCGTTTTTGGATTGATTGTTTATCATTCAACCGCCGAGCCAAAAAGTCACTCAAAGCATCCCCCCCCTTGATGCTTAAACGAGCCACCAATAAAAGCAGTAAAATGAAAAGTGGAGTTCCCAGATTAGCTTCTCGTCCAAAACTTAAAATCCAATCTAATGGAGGCCAGCCAACTATTACTTGTTCAGCTCGAGTACCACGAATTGTCACACCAATCATCCAATTGCTCCAGGAACGAGTCCAATAAAACAAACTACTTATGTAGCCAATACCCAGTAACCAAATTAGCAATTGAGTCCAAAATAATGTCGAGCTGTAGAAAGCATAGAGACTGTAACGTTGTTCTATAGATAGCCTGTCAAATTGTGGAGCGATCGCTCGAAATTTTTCAGTAAGCTTTGATGAAATGGAGGTCTGATTATCTTCAAGCTCAATAGTCTCTGAGTCTGATAAGCTATCTTTAAGTTTTCTTTGTCCAATAGTAACTTGTTTCTGTATCCACCCCAGGGTTAAGCTAGTACAAGTCAGAGCAACTAGGAGAAGCATAGCTAGTTGAACCTGAGCAAGTAGATAAGGAGTCTGACGTTCTTTCCAGGCTTGAATTAGCTGATTTTTAATAATTTCTTTTCCCTTTTCTACTATTTTGAAAGGTTGGGAACCACCAAATCTCGGTCTTTCAATATCTGCTTGAGTAACAGAGAAAATAATTTCTGGCACATCATCTTTAGGAAATGTGACTGACACAAATGCAGTTCCGTTTTTCTCAGAGGAAGTAGTAACTAGCTCTTCTCTTAGTTCTTTTTCTTGAGCTTCTATGTTAGATATTCCCTGCTTGGGTAAAACCTCTTGAGCATACCTACTCATATTGTGCAGAATTTTTTGTAACTTGCTGTGAATCAACTGGGAGCGGATAGCAGCACTGTAGATACTAGCTTGATTTTTGTTTGTGTTTGACTTTAATTGCATAAATGAAGCAATAGTTCCCACAATTTTTCCATCCAGAAACACCGGAGCTATTTCCAGGTTTCCCCTCTTAAAGACAGGGACATAATAGTTAACAGAAATATCTTCATCGGAAGACATACCTAAACCTGGAATAGTTTGGGCAAATGTGGGAAATTCCCAAGTTAGAGTTAGTGTTAAGACTAACAAAGTAATAGAGAGCAGAAAAGTTAAAATCCGAATAAATTTCCGAACCATAAAAATTATTAAATATCCCCATAAGTAGGGTGCATTTCAACAATTAATAATTATTAATTATTCGGTGACGCACCTTTATAAGGGTTTATGTTAATACAAAAATTATGGAAGGTCTAATTAAAGGTTAAAAAAATTGTAGGGGCGGGTTTAGCTGAAAACCTTTGTAGTCGATTAAACCCACCCAAAGTAAGATTTTAGGCGTTGGTTAATAGAGGGATGAAATCTAAGGAGCGTGTTATAAGAAACCGGGTTTGTGGGAAACAGATGTCAGTAAAGTACGGGTATCTAATACAAACCCGGTTTCTACACCGATAAAAATCATAGCCAAAATTACCAATGCCAGATTTTATAGGCTCAAAATTTTTACTATACAGTAATTTCAGGAAATTATTTCACATTTTAAAGTTTGAAACTATTTGTGACATCTTTAAAGTAAATTGGTAGAAGCGGGTAGGTCTAATTAAAGGTTAAAAAAATTGTAGGGGCGGGTTTAACTGAAAACCTTGATATTTCTAATTTAGTCGATTAAACCCGCCCTAAAGTTATTCCATTTGTTTATGCTAACTACTTATCCATTCAAATCAATCCTCTGTTAAAAGTTAATAGGTCTTTTTTTCCAGGAAAACCTAGTATATCCACTGATGCAGACCCTATCAAAAAATCTTATGATTAAATCAAAGCCAATTTTTTTCTTAATATAAAATTCTAGATACCCATGAACAATAACTTACCCGAAAGTTTCTTTTTCATATCCACAGGTGCAGCAACTGGCGCAACTTTCTCTACTACAGTAGGCAACATGGGATTAATAGGTAGTTTTGGAGGTATCAGTATCGGTGCAACTCCTATTCTCGGTGCAGGTGCAGTTGTTGGTGCAGCAACTTACGGTGCAGTCGAAGCTATGACAAAATCAGATCCTACTGCTATTGGTTTTATCGGTATGGGTACTTACGGAGGAGTAACTCTTTCTTCTGCTATTGGTGGTATGGGGTTGAGTGTTGGGGGAACTGCTTTTAGTATTGGAATGGGAACAATGGCAACCTTCGGTGGAATAGTCGGTCTTGGTGTTTATGGATTTTTGCAAGCTATTAACTCATCCACACAAAACCAAATAGTTGATTCTTTTGCAACTTTTGAGCGAATGGAGAGCAAAATTTTAGATCAAGTTTCTTGGCAAGAAGCTTATAACCAAGCAATGATAGAATTAGATCCGGTCTTAGCTGAAATGGAGACAGAGCAAAAATTCACCGCTCTGGAAATAGAAGCAGAATTAGAAGAATTAAAGAAAAATATAGGTTGCCAAAATCAATCAAATTTTTCTTCCNGCAAAAATTCACCGCTCTGGAAATAGAAGCAGAATTAGAAGAATTAAAGAAAAATATAGGTTGCCAAAATCAATCAAATTTTTCTTCCTCACCCTTAGATCCGGTCTTAGCTGAAATGAAGACAAAGCAAAAATTCACCGCTCTGGAAATAGAAGCAGAATTAGAAGAATTAAAGAAAAATATAGGTTGCCAAAATCAATCAAATTTTTCTTCCTCACCCACAGAAAATTCTGACTTACAACCACAGGAAAAATTAACTTGGAAATGTAGAAAAGTTATCAAAGCACATACCGCCTCAATTAATGCTGTAGCTATTAGTGCTGATAGTCAACTTTTGCCACAGCAAGTAGCGACTCCTCTGTTAGTCTCTGGAATATCAAAACAGGTAAACGTCTCTACACTTTTTTCGGATATTCACAGGAAGCGCAAACAGTCGCCCTCAATACTAAGACTCCCACACTCGTTAGCGGAGACTTCGACGGAAAAATCACCACATATAATATAGATACCAAAAAACATTGTCAGACTTTTTTCGCTTCCAACTCTCCCACCAGTCATGGAGACTCAGTGTTTGCAGTAGCTATCAGTAAAGACGGTAAAAATGTTGTTAGTGGGAGTGCTGACAAAACTATTAGACTGTGGGAACTAGAAACAGGAAAACTCAAACGTACTTTTAACGGTCATACCGATAAAATTTGGGCAGTTGCTTGGAGTCAGGATGGTAAAACTTTTGCCAGTGGGAGTGCTGACAAAACTATTCGCTTGTGGAATATCAACAGTTATCAACCACCCCGTATTCTGCAACAACATTCTGGTTGGATAACATCTTTAGCTTTTCATCCCACTGAAAATATCCTCATTAGTAGTAGTACAGACTTTACCATCAAAATTTGGAACATCAAAAAAGACTCCTTAATTTCTACTTTAGTTAGTCATACAGCACCAGTATTTTCTCTTGCTATTAGTGACAATGGAGAAATACTTGCTAGTGGTAGTCAAGATGGTACCGTGAAAATTTGGAGTTTACCTAGTGGGGAACTTTTGCAAACGTTGGCAGGTAGTTATCCGGTAGCTTTTTCTAACGATGGTTGTTTAGTGACTGGGGGTAACGGCAAAAATATTAAAATTTGGCATCAGGTGATGTGGGATGGTGTGACATCTTTTTCTGGAGAATGGTGGGAAATATTGAATGTGATACCAAATGCAAATGCAGAAACAGTAAAGTTATCTTATCGTCGTTTAGCTAGGCAATATCATCCTGATATAAATAGGGATAAAGAAACTGTTTTGAAAATGCAAATTATTAATCAAGCTTATAGTCAGTTTTTACCTAGTAGATAACAATGGGGATTTATGGAATTACTTCTAAAGCCGACATTAGATGTTCCTGAGTTTAATAAACCTGAGAAGTCGACAAATACAAAAGTAGCTTAATCAAAAAAGATTGAGAAAAATGCCTAACATACTTAATATCAAAAGTTATACTAAATTCGGTTTATAGAATACCCTTTTGGGGAGGTGGGTAGATGGGGAGACGGTTAGAGATAATTTTGAAAAAGGTACTTTTAATAACCGTATTTGGTATTACTAAGTTTAACCCATATAACAACAAGCAGAAAAACTCATTATAATCACGGAGAAAATTTTAAAAAATCCAGTTTTTATGAAGAATCAGTAAAGATTTAAAGTGTGGGGTTGCAGATTANGTACTTTTAATAACCGTATTTGGTATTACTAAGTTTAACCCATATAACAACAAGCAGAAAAACTCATTATAATCACGGAGAAAATTTTAAAAAATCCAGTTTTTATGAAGAATCAGTAAAGATTTAAAGTGTGGGGTTGCAGATTAGAATTGGTATAAAATAAGATATTTATTAATAGGGTCGCTTAACTACATTTTTTTCATTTATTACAAACAAATATAGGAGTAAAAAATAATGAAATCTATTTTCACTATTGCCGTTGCCACCGCAAGTTTCTTTGCTACTTCACTAGCAGCCAACGCTGCCTCCTTTAGTAAAGTTGCTGACGATAACCTCTTTAATGCCCTTAACCCTGACTTGGCCTTCGTCGCTGAAGGTCGCATGGGCAACAACGCCATGAATGGAACTCATGAACTCAATTTCCACGGCGCAAACCCTTTAAATGAAAGCCAAACCCAAGACGAAACTAACTTTGTCTGGAGTAACGGCGAAACTTATGACTTTGAACTGAGATACACTGCCAGCTCCGGCTTAACTAAATTCTTCATTAATGAAGTTGAGCAGCTATCTTACAATTTCTCCGGTCCCTTCTCCGATATCTTTATCCGTACCAGAGCTACTAAGGACGGAAGCAGTATTAACGTAAACAATATCTTTTTAAACGGCGAATTTCTCGATGGTGCTTCTTCTACTGTTGCCGAAGGTGGAGGTGCCTGGGCAGACTCAATGGATTATCTACGCATCACTGGTTTATCTGCCGATGAAGATTTCACTCTCACTGGTCAGTCTACCATGAGTTGGGGAGATACCGTACCGAAGAATTCTCATCTAGCTTTCCAAATTAAAGTTGCCGACGTAGAATCTGCTTCAACTCCTGAACCAACTGTTATATTTGGTTTAGGTTTAGTATCCGCTAGTATGACTTTACTTCGCCGTCGGCAAAAAGGCAAAATGGTTTCAAACTAGAGAAGATAATGTTAGCAAAAATAATCATTTTGTAACTTGGTGTAGATGGAAATTTCGTTGATGATACGGCTGCGGAAATTTCAGCAGCCCTATCTTTCACAAAATCAGGACTTACGCAAAGATACTATATATAGTATATATAGCAATGAGCGCTGGTATATTTACAAATTGTAGTAGAGGCCAAGCAGCTCAAAGTCTTATATTATCGGCAATTTATTCCCCCTGTTGCCTGTTCCAATAGTGCCTGTTCCCGGAGCACAGCGCTATAGATTTAAAAAATTAGATAATTATAGTTTTGAATGCTATATATATATTGTCTGGTGCGTAAGTGCTAAAAATTATCTGACTATAATCTTCCATAAAATTTTATATTATCTGTGCATCTGTGCCAAAATTCGTGTCATACGTCCCTTCTTTTTCAAATTACCAATCTTCTCTTTTAGCTCTAGTTTCTGTTTCCCAATCATCATAATCATCTACTTTTTTACTAGGTTTAGGTTGATAATTTATTGCCACTTCTTCCTGATAATATTCTTCCTCATTTTCAGCCTCTTCATTAGCAGAATAAATATTAGTTAAAGGTTCAACAATTTTAGTTATAGCATCTTTCACAAATGACTTAACAAATTCATCTTTTTTAACTAATTGAAATTGTCTTTGTACAACTTCTGTCATCCCACCATCTCCCCAATCTTGATTCTGGCGAAAATATTCAATAAAACTCTTGCCAGCAATTCGAGTTAAATAAGCTGCACTTACTCCTTGAATAGCTTTTCCAATTAAAAAAGTTGCTACAGTTAATTGTAAAGCCGTAGAAATTAATTTTATTGCCCCTTCAACAATACCTAAACCAGCAAGAGTTTTTGCTAATGACATTGCTAATTCTTGCCCTCTTTCCAAATTCAATTCGCAACCATAAATCTTACCAATTTCTACTACCATTTGAGCATTAACTGCAGCAGTTGCCAATACATCTACCACTGGTAATGGTGTAACCGCAATCACTCCTGCCCCTATCCACTGAAATCTTTCTACAACTTTTTCTGCTTGTCGTCGTCTTTGAGTATCAATTAAACGTCTTGCTTCCTCCCCCAAACGTTGAGATTGTAATAGAATATTATCTGCAATCAAATCCTCTCCTTCAGCCCGCAAAACAGCAGCCATACGTCTAATTAAAGGCATAGTATCAGGTTCTGGCAGATACATTTCTCCACTCTCAAGTCTAACTGATTGAGGATTAGCCGCGATCGCCACAATATCTATCTTACTAACAATTCCTAGCAATCTTTCCCTCAGTTTAACAACTATCGCTTCTTTATCTTCCTCAGTATAGAGGTCAGTTTTGTTAAAAACCACAAGCGATCTCTTACCAATTTCCGCCAAACTTATCAGAGCAGTATATTCTGAGTTTTGTAAATCATTATCAACTACAAACAATAATAGATTAGCCTCTGTAGCAAAAATTCGCGCCAGTTCTCCCCTTTCTGTACCTGCTATTCCTGCTTCTAAAATTCCTGGAGTATCAGTAATCAAAATTTCTTGCTCCAATCCTTGCANAAAACCACAAGCGATCTCTTACCAATTTCCGCCAAACTTATCAGAGCAGTATATTCTGAGTTTTGTAAATCATTATCAACTACAAACAATAATAGATTAGCCTCTGTAGCAAAAATTCGCGCCAGTTCTCCCCTTTCTGTACCTGCTATTCCTGCTTCTAAAATTCCTGGAGTATCAGTAATCAAAATTTCTTGCTCCAATCCTTGCATTTTCAGATGATAGGTTTCTCCAGCCTTCGTTGAACCCATAGGTGCTTCTACCTTCCCCACCATTCGACCTATAAGTGCATTTACCACAGAAGTTTTACCTGCCGAACCTGTACCAAAGACTACAACTTTAACATCACCTCGTGCTAAACTAGCTTCTATTTCTTGTGAACGACTTAATAATGCTTGTCTGGCCACTTCATCCTGAATTTGGATTACTTGTTGCTTAACTGCCTTAAGAGATTCCGATGCAGCCTCAGATTTAACAACTGGAACCTTGACCTTAACTTTTGCTCTTTGTCGCCGTTTACTTTTCGGAGTTGTATATAGTATCAGATAATAAACGAAGGCAAAAATAAAAATTCCAATCAGAATAACTAACAGTAGGACTAACAAGTTGGCCAAAACAGGAGGCGCATACCATGAAATTTGACTGTATAGCCATGATAGGGAACTAATCAGCCAAATTATGAGTAATAAAATGAGGCAGAGACCTAAAATCAGTGTTAACAGACGGGAAGTAGGCATTTAATCAATCAACTCAAAAAAATCGTTAGTTTGGAAGTCTTTTAGCTTCAGCTAAGGAGAGATTAATGTTTAATTTAGTCTGCTTAACTATCTCTGCTTTTGCAAGGTTTTATTGCCAAAGGTTGTTCTATCTAAAGTAGTTCAGATGGTTAGCTTCAGTTTGTGGATATTCTACACCTACTTTTTTGATATTTTTTGTGAGTGTTAGATGAATAGCTCAACTCTCATTTTCCTAGCTATTTTTAC
>NZ_LGSU01001362.1 GCF_002260545.1 Hydrocoleum sp. CS-953
ACTATCTTTCGGTTTTAACAAGAGGTAATTATTAATTATTAATTATTAATTATTAATTATCCATAGTAGGGGCGGGTTTCTTCCTTAAATTAACGAGGTTTCACCTAAAGTTAAATAAACCCGCCCCCCAACAATGTAACGCACAATTAGTAGGGGCGGGTTTCTCCATTAAATTAACGAGGTTTCTTCCTTAAATTAACGAGGTTTCACCTAAAGTTAAATAAACCCGACCCCCAATGATGTAACTTTAATTTAATTAAATGACAAAAATCCAAGCTTCTCAAATTGAATATGTCGATGTAATTATCATCGGTGGCGGAATTGCTGGAATTTCTATTGCTGAATTTCTGGCTCGTCATAGTCGCCTTTCTATCAAAGTATTAGATAGTGCCCCACAATTAGGAACATTTGCTTCGGGTAAATTGGAAGGTTGGTTTCATACTGGGGCACTTTATTCAGGACATGATGATGCTCAGACTTTTATTAATTGTGTTAATAGTTTGGAGGATTTAATTAATCTATATAGTTCCTATTTTTCTGCACAATGTAATATTGCTCTGACAGAAACAAAACCTAATTTTTTTACCCCCGCAGTTATCCCTAATTCTAATGGTTGGTTTAACGATCGCCCTGTATATTTAATTCATCCTAGAAAAAATTCTCCAGAAATTAGTCTATCTGGTCTGAAAAGCGATTCGGTATATTTAGAAATTCAACGAAACCGAGTTTTAGGAAGATTAGAAACTGCTTATGGTCAACAATATAATTGGCTGCAAAATGGAAGTTGTTTAGCACCAATTTATGGCGAAGTNATTCTAATGGTTGGTTTAACGATCGCCCTGTATATTTAATTCATCCTAGAAAAAATTCTCCAGAAATTAGTCTATCTGGTCTGAAAAGCGATTCGGTATATTTAGAAATTCAACGAAACCGAGTTTTAGGAAGATTAGAAACTGCTTATGGTCAACAATATAATTGGCTGCAAAATGGAAGTTGTTTAGCACCAATTTATGGCGAAGTTGAAGCTTATGAGGGATTAAATTGTTCTTTGCGTCATTCAACAGAAACTATAGATAATCTTTGTCGTAGATTCGATAATTCTTATGGTCTAGAAAATTCTAATTATGAAATTATCAAAACCTTAGATTGTTCGATGAATACTACTGCCATAATGAGAACTTTAGTTGCTAGTGCTATGGAGCGGGGGGTGACATTCGAGACGGGAGTAACTATTGATAAATTACTAATAGATAGTTACGGTAAAATTCAAATCAAAAGTCTTTTATGTCGCACACAAAATAGCTTTCCTAAACGTCTCAAAGCGCGGTTATTTATTTTTGCAGTCGGAAAAGGTTTTGAACCCTTTTTATCCGATTTACAAGTACGGGCAAAACTTAAACGTAGTCGTAGTGCAATGGTAGTAACTCAACCTGCTTTAACCGATACTAATTTTGTGCGGATGTCTACTAAAAGAAAGTTTCATTTTAATCATTTTGTACATAATTATGAGATAGGGGCAGAAAAATTTGTTTATTCTATGTTGGCGGATTCCAGCTATACTAATGACGACCCAATAAATCGAGAAGAAGAAGTAGATATTGAGCAAATTTTAGATTCGGCAGAACGATATTTTGGCAAAGAAAAACTTTACAGTCGAAATCTTTTTAGTTATGACTGTGTCAAAACAGAATTTATTAGTCAGGAAGAACAAAAACGGCGTTATAGTTATTGGATAGAGTCAAATCCCAATAGTAACTATTTATGTGTTTTGCCTGGGAAATTTTCCTTTTTTCCGACAGTAGCATTTCAATCTTATCAATGGATTAAAACTCTAATTGATTTTGATGAATGTTTGGATAAATCAACCTTTGTTCCAGATGTTAAAGTTATGGAGGAAGCTAAGAAATTAATTGCTGATTCTTATCCAGTGAAAATTATTAATGAAGCTATAAACTTTATTATTTAACGACTTGAAACTAGGATAATTTTGCAATTATGAAAAAATTTTTCTGTTGACAATTGTGGAATAGGAAAATTGGTTTAAATTAAGTTGTGGAAGGAAAATAAAATCTAGTAGTAGTGTATCTAGCTTGAAAATATGGGTAAATTTGAGTCAATGAAGACCTCTCCTCCCTGCCCCAACCCCTCTCCTGCAAGGAGAGGAGAGAAGCTCCCCATTCCCTTGTAGGGAAGGCGGTTGGGGGTTAGGTTTTTTTAACCAACAATTTTAGTCTAGATACGCTACTAGATTTGTAGTCATATCAGTCCACTTGGTATTTTCTGAGGAAAATTCCGGTATATTATAATTCTGCATATTATAAACTTAGTATCCAATATGAAAAAAACTCTATTTTTAAATCCCCCTTCCTTTGATGGTTTCGACGGAGGTGCTGGAGCTAGATATCAAGCCAAACGAGAAATCACCTCATTCTGGTATCCTACCTGGTTAGCTCAACCTGCAGCTCTAGTTCCCGGAAGTAAATTAGTAGATGCTCCTGCTCATTATCAAACGGTGGAAGATGTGCTGAAAATTGCCAAAGATTACGAACTGGTAATTATGCACACCAGCACCCCTTCCCTCCCCAATGATGTTAAATGTGCAGAAGCAATTAAAACTCAAAACCCGGAAACACAAATAGGTTTTGTTGGCGCTCATGTGGCAGTTTTACCAGAACAAACTCTTAAAGATAATCCAATTATTGATTTTGTTTGTCGCAACGAATTTGATTACACCTGTAAAGAATTATCCGAAGGAAAACCTTTTGCAGAAATTAAAGGGTTGAGTTACCACGATCGCCAAGGTAATATTCAGCAGACCCCAGAACGAGAATTAATTCACGACTGGGATGCGATGCCTAGTGTTTTTCCTGTTTATGCAGAACATCTCGATATTCGTAACTATCTAATTGGTTATTTGCTCAATCCCTACATCTCCTTATATACTGGTCGCGGTTGTCCTGCTAAATGTACCTTCTGTTTATGGCCACAAACTATTGGCGGACATCAATATCGCGCTAAAAGTCCCGAAGCAGTAGGGCGAGAAATGGCAGAAGCAAAAGCAATTTGGGGTAGCTCTGTCAGAGAATACTTTTTTGATGACGATACTTTTACTATTGATAAAAAACGAGCGATCGCCATCAGCGAACATTTGAAGCGACTGAAGCTAACCTGGAGTTGTAATGCTCGTGGAAATTTAGATTATGACACTCTCAAAGAATTGAAAAATAACGGTCTACGTTTGCTATTAGTTGGTTTTGAATCAGGAAATCAGCAAATTTTAGATGGAGTCAAGAAAGGAATTAAATTAGAAGTCGCCCGCAAATTTATGGAAAATTGCCATAAGTTAGGAATTAAAGTTCATGGAGCTTTTATTCTGGGTTTACCCAATGAGAGCAGGGAAACTATTGAGGAGACTATCCGTTTTGCTTGTGAAGTAAATCCCCATACGATTCAAGTTTCTATTGCTTCCCCCTATCCAGGAACAGAATTATATAGTCAAGCTGAGGCAAATGGTTGGTTTACTGGAGATTCTCTGGTAGCAAATTCTGGGATTCAAATGTCAGCGTTGCAATATCCTAATTTGTCAGGTAGTGAAATTGAGGATGGGGTCGAGCAAATGTATCGTCGGTTTTATTTTAGACCGAAATCAATTATTCCTATTGTTGGAGAAATGTTGGCAGATCCGCAAATGTTAGTGCGACGTTTGCGCGAAGGTAAGGAATTTTTGTCTTATTTGAGGGAGCGTCATCAGAGAGCTGCAAGTCATTAATTAGCTAGACATCTCCGGTTTCAATTGAATTATCGGAAATGTCTATTAGTTAGTATATTTCTAGTTTCCTTTGTCTGTGAAAAATTATAATGAATGAGATGAAATAGTTAAAAGTTAGGCTGAATTTTTCTAAGGAATTAGGGCGTTGCATAAATGCGGGATGATTTTAATAGTTTTGCAGGATGGAAATCTTGCCTGTTCCTAATATTTTCAGTCGTACACAATACCCAGTCGGCTGAAATTCATCCCTTAATTCAGCAATGCCGGAATTAGCAATATTACGATTAGGAATGAAAATTATGACATCAAAAACCGTGATTCAAGTAACAGCAAATGGACAGTTAGAGTTACCACCAGAAATTCGCTCTCAGTTACAACCTGGGGATGAGTTTTTCTTGTGGCAAGATGAAGATACCATTATCCTCAAACGGGTGAAAAAGTCGGCTGTTAAGGATATGATTAACGCGCAAAAAGGAGTTAACCGTGAGGCAAGTTCACGTTTTTTTGAAATATGCGATCGCTTCCATGAACTTAATGAAATCGATCCTATTTCTGAAGAGGAAATTCAAGCAGAAATTAAATCTTATAAGCAGGAAAAACGAAAGTTAACTTAAGTTGATGCGAATTATCTTAGATACCAATACTCTGATTTCTGGACTATTTTGGCGAGGGAAACCTTTTGAGGTTACAGCAGAGAATATGCTTGGTTTATCACCAGTATTTAAGTGTCAAAATTATCAATACTATACCTGTACAAATTATATCAATCAACAAAATTATGAAAACAAATACCCAAACAACACCAGATAACAACAATACAAAAATTACTACCCAAACCAAAAATCGCGGAATGTCAACAACAACTAGCATCCTAGATACCCTACAGCTAGTTTTTCAAGCTGGAGGTCCGGGATTTTGTCAATTTGCTATTAATAATGCTTGTAATGCTAACTGTGGTTTCTGCAATTTTGCACGAGATACTTTTCCGAAAGAGCAAACAAAATTTGTTGAACTTGATGAGGGTATAGATGCAATTAATATTCTGTTTCGTGAAGGTATTAGATATCTGGTTTTCACTGGTGGGGAACCAACTCTTAATCCAAATCTAATCTCATTTGTCGATCATGCAGCAGGATTAGGAATCAAACCTATGGTGGTGACAAACGGTGGGTTGTTAACGCCGAACAAAATTCACGAATTAGCTGATGCAGGTTTATCTAGTCTAATTATTTCAGTTGATGCTGCAACTCAAGAAATTCACGAGAAAAATCGCGGGTTGCCTGGTGTATGCAATAAAATTAAAGAAGCTAATCAAGTGCTAAAAAATATTGGGATGTATTCGACTGCTTCTGTCACCATGAGTCATTTAGTTGATTATGATGCACTGCCAGATTTTCTAGACTCCCTGGGATTTGAGTCGGTGGTTTTTTCCTATCCATTAACAAGTCTTGATTCTAATTTTTTAGGATATTCTGATGCTGGTTTAGTCACTCATACTAATGAAAGTCTGTGGCAAGCTTACGAAAAAGTCAAGGAATTAAAAAAGCGATTTCGAGTAGTTAACCCTACTCTTTCTTTAGAAGAAATGCAGAGATTTGTCAACAATGAGGAGCAACGTTATCCTTGTTTAGCAGGTTATCGTTTCTTTTTTCTTGACTGGGATTTAAATTTATGGCGTTGTCATTTTTGGCATGAACCGATGTGTTCTATTTATGAATTTGATAGCTCGAAATTGGTTAGAGATAATTGTACAAAATGTATGATTAATTGTTATCGAGATTCCAGTTTAATGCAGAATATTGCAGTGTCGATGCAGGATGCTTATCAGTCAATTAAGAAAGGAAATTTATTAGATACGGCAAAAGCTTTAACGAGGAAAAGTAATGTTGATTCTTTACGAGCGGTGATGGAAGAATTACCTTGGATAATGCGGTTTTAATAATGGATAATGGATAATTGATAATGGATAATTGATAATGAATAATTGATAATTAACCCTGGTTTAATCCTCTCGGTTTTAACCAAATGCGGAAATATTATTAGACATCTCCGATAATCAAAAACAAAATCAATTATTATATAATGTTCGGATAATTAGTGAGAAAAAAAATTTGGTTTGTAGTTGGGCTTTAGCCCTATCTTAATAGTTCGGGCTAAAGCCCAACTACAAGCTTTAATTATAACTATTCAACCGGACATGATATTATGGATAAATTATCAATTATCCCCGCTATTCCCTGATTCCCGGTTTCCTCTTTTCTAGAGAATCAGCAAACCCTAATTATCCATTATCAATTATCCATTATCAATTATTTCTTATCTATTAACTATCAAACCAATAACAATAAAAATAATGCCAATAAATCTACCCAAAGAAACCTTTTCTTTTAACCAAAACTTCGCGCCTAAAATACTACAAACATAAGTTAATGCTGTTGCCGGGCGGACAAAACTAACATCTGCCCAACTTAACACCGAAATAAATGATAAAAAAGCAATTGTTTGACAAAAAACTCCCACAATAATTAACCGATTTATGATAATTTCACCTATTTGTTGAACTAGACTTTTGATGGATTTTAAATTCACCTCTCCAATTTGTTTCATCCCTCTGGCAAGACATAAATCTCCAGTTGAATCAGCCAAAGCAATAATAACGATCGCCAACCAAGTTTTATACTGATAAAAGCTCAAAGATAATCCCACTAAAGCCAGGTGAAAATTATGATTTTTTCTATCTTCATATAAACTTTTACTTAAACCAACAATTAATACACCAATAGTTATGATTAAAGTTCCGATTAATCTGATATTTGAAATTGTTTCATCTAAAATCAACCAAGCAAAGAAGGCATTTAACAAATAAGTTAAAGAGTGCATCGAAAGTACATAACTCAGGTCAAGTTTAGAAATAACAGTTAGGTATAAACCGAGAGAAAGCATCAGAAAAATTACTCCTAACCAAATCCAAAAATTTGTTAGTAAGTAAATTATTAATGGTATCCAACTTTCAGAATTAACTAGATTAACTTCCCCAAATTGTTTCATGGCTTTACTTAACCAAATATCTCCTAAAACCTGGGTAATATTCAACAGAAATAGTAAGATTAAATTTGCCATAGGGAGTAGGGAAGTAGGAGAATAGGGTTCTTAAGAATAAGTAAGTAGTAATTACCCTCTTTTCCTAGAATCCTTAAAAACATTGCTAAACTTTACTTAATTACTTAATAACTGAAGTCTTGAGGAAGTATACCATTATTTTTCGGAATTGGTGTAGCTCCTCTTGAATATAACGAAAGTTAACTTCGGAAATTTATGCTAAAATATATTTCTTACTTCTTCCTTACCAATGAAGCAGGAAATATGTCATAATCAATTCTAGATTAATATTTTTTGAACAAAAAATAGATTCTACCTATGTATCAACTAACTATTAATATACCAGAAGAAACAGCCTTAGCCTTAAAATTAACCCCTGAAGAACTTAGTCAAGAAATGAAACTAATTGCTGCCATTAAACTTTATGAATTAGGTCGTCTTTCCTCTGGTGCTGCTGCAAATTTAGCAGGTATTCCCAAAGTCCTATTTTTGACAAAATTAGCTGATTATGGTGTAGATACCTTTCAACTCACTGAAGCTGAATTAGCAGAGAAACTAAATAATTGATAATTGATAATTGATAATTAATAATTAATCTTCAGAGGTTTAAAGCCTCTTTACCAATGGATAATTAATTTGATTTTTTATGATTCGAGATCTCTATTTGGGATAGGCGGTGCGTTACATTTCATTTTCATGTCCCGAAGGGAAACGCACCCTACTAAACTCCTTCCTCCTTCCTTCTTCCTTCCCTAACCTATAGCATCCTTCAAAGCATTCTGAGTCATAGCAGCGATCGCCTGATCCGTCGCCTTCGGTAAATGATAATACTTACCACCCGCTTGTTTGGCCAACTCCTTTGCAAACCCAGTGGAAACAAACTTATTCTCAGTATCTATCATCAACAACTGAATACCCAAACCCCGAATTTTAGCAGCTATTTCCAACAACTCCTCCTTAATATTCGGCTTCTCATCATCTAACATCGGTTCACCCAAAGAACGCGCCAACGGAATATTCCCGCGCCCATCAGTAATAGCAACAATCACAACTTGCCCGACATCACCAGACTGTTTAGCANTGGAAACAAACTTATTCTCAGTATCTATCATCAACAACTGAATACCCAAACCCCGAATTTTAGCAGCTATTTCCAACAACTCCTCCTTAATATTCGGCTTCTCATCATCTAACATCGGTTCACCCAAAGAACGCGCCAACGGAATATTCCCGCGCCCATCAGTAATAGCAACAATCACAACTTGCCCGACATCACCAGACTGTTTAGCATTCACACCAACTCTCACCGCTTGAGTCAAACCATGTGCTAAAGGCGAACCCCCACCACAAGGCATTTTTTCCAAACGTCGTCGGGCAGAAGTTATCGAACGAGTCGGCGGTAACAAAACCTCCGCCTGTTCTCCGCGAAACGGAATCAACGAAACCTGGTCTCGACTCTGATACGCCTCCGTCAACAACTGCATCACCGCACCCTTTGCCGACTGCATTCTATTCAACGCCATCGAACCCGAAGCATCAACCACAAATACCACCAAAGCACCTGCCTTTCTTGCCAACCGTTTCGCCCGCATATCACTCTGCTCCACAATAACTTTGCGGTTTGGCTGACGTTCTCTTCTCGACTTTTGATAAGGAGCAGCAGATCGCAAAGTCGCATCCACAGCAATACGTCGCACCTTACCTTTAGGCAACATTGGTTTCACATAACGCCCCCGATCTTCAGAAAAAATCATACTCCTACTACCCGACTTACCCTGACGGTTTGCCGTTTGCGCAAAAGACAACACAGTATCATCTAAAACCACTCCCTCCGGATCGAACAGAAATTCTTCAGGAATACTTGCCTCTTCTTCCTCTGGAGGTTCCTGGTTTTCCTCATCTTCCTCTTCCTCTTCCTCTTGTTCCTGTTCGGACTGATCTTCTGGAGGGGGTGGTGGTGGTGGCGGCGGTTGTTGTTCCTCTTCTGGCGGAGTTTGCACTATTGTTGCTCGTGGCACAATAACTAACTCCACCGCTCGACGCAAGTCATCAGCATTAACAGTTGTTCGTCCGTCTAGTGCTGCGGATGCTTTAGCAACTCGCACAGCAAAAAGTTCTGCCCGATGTCCTTGCACTCCTCCACGAACTGCTTCTTCCACTAAATAGAGTATCTGTTCCTGGGTAATAACCACATCTTTTACCCACTCCCTCGCCAACAAAATCTGAGTTTTGAGATTATCTATATCTTCTGTATATCTTTCCAGAAAAGCTTGAGGAGAACTAGCATAATCTAAAGCTTGTTCCACTGCTTCCACTCGTTGCTCTAAACCTAAAAGCATATCTGCTGAGAGAGCGATCGCTATTCTATCCAGCAAATGTTCTCTTAACGGCCCCTCTTCAGGATTATAAGTAGCGATAAATAGAGGTTTACAAGGATGTTGAAAACTAATACCCTCCCGCTCTATCTGATTTCTCCCTTCTGTTAAAACCGTCAGTAATAGATTAGCAATATTATCATCAAGCAGATTAATTTCATCTACATATAATACCCCTCGGTGAGCAGAAGCTAATAAACCTGGTTGAAAAACCGTTTCCCCCTGCTTTACTGACTTTTCTACATCCACCGAACCCAATAACCTATCTTCTGTCACTCCCAAGGGAACTTGAATAAAAGGTGCAGGTATAACTTCTGTAGGTATTTCTTCTACTGTGGCGTTGGGATGCTCTTCTAAAAGTTGCTCATCCCATTCTTCAGGGTAGTTGGGATTACAGTTGCTAAAAGAACCTTGGACAATTTCAATAGGTGGCAAAAGGGAATGTATAGCTCTGGCCATTACAGATTTAGCAGTCCCACGACGGCCAGCAATGGCGACTCCTCCTAATCCTGGATCGACGGCTGCTAACAATAAGGCCATTTTTATTGCTTCTTGTCCAACTACAGCAGCTAGAGGAAAATTGATAATAGTGGGAGGGTTAACGACAGGCATAGTTTGAATAGTTTGACTCTTACTTTCTAGGATATCAATTAATGGGACATATTTTTCCAGTTGGGGTTGGCGATCGTGAAACGATGTGGAGCATTATCGCTTCTGCCTTACTGCTGAATGCCTTCTGCTATAAGCAGCTATACAAAATTAATCACACATTTTGTCAGACTGAATCCCTTATACTGTATCCCTCAGATCAAATTAGGGAAGGTAAACAATTTTGTCATGGTGCTTATCTATTAAATACTTTTTATTACACTTTTTCCGGAAAAATAAGGTGGGAAAGATACCCACCCTAATTATTATTTTTATGCACTTCTATAAACCTGATAGTCAAATATTTTTTTTACCAATTTTAACGATGAGATAATTTCTTTTTATTCAGCCAAAATCCTAAACCTACTAAACCTAAACCGATAACAACCCCTGGTTCAGGAACATCAGAAACTGGTTCTTGTTTCTCATAACTCACCTCACCATAACCCGATCCATTGAAGGGAAAACCACTCAAATCTGTGTAATCAAACTCATTCTCAAATAAGTCCCAAGACAAATTTGCATCAGCAACATAATCCCAATCTAGACTTTGAAATACTCCATTTTCAAATAAAACACCATCTCCGTCATTCTCAAAGTCTAATGCTTCTACTCCAAAAGTTTGCCCTAACCAATTAAACTCAAAATCCAATACTTGTTTAATTACTTCGCCAGAGCCAATATCAAGTTCTTCACCCTCAGAATCAAAAGTAAAATAGCCCGATCCAGTAGTACCATCGTGAATACCTCCGTCAATATTTGTGACAGAGAAATCATATCTCATTAATACTGCTTGAGCAGGCATAGCTATTGTTAAGGAACCTAAGCTGATAACTACTCCACCACTAGCAAGGACTAACTTTTTGTAGATATTCTTCATTGTCTTGCCTCCGTGTAACTACATAATAGTATGTTTCTAGGATAACAAAACTTTTTTGTCATGTTTACGGTTTGATACAGAATTTAATCACGACGAAACTTCTTTCATTTTTGTCAAGGTCAGCGATCGCTTCAAATGCTAAATCTTCTCTATTTCTATAATTTTAAGCTACACATTATTCTGATTAAAGTCTTTATTTTTAGCTTTTCAATTAAATATTACAATCTACATATATTATACTTATTTTTATTATAATTAATATTTATATTAAATTAGGGGGTAATACCCCTCATGGGTGTTATACTACGTTTAG
>NZ_LGSU01001363.1 GCF_002260545.1 Hydrocoleum sp. CS-953
CTATTGTGCAACAATTAGAATCTTTAGTAGCAGATTTATTTGAAGGATGGGTGCGCCCCTTGGCAGAAATTGAAGGACCAGATATAGTTGCCTGGGAATCCTATTTAAAACCTTTTGAGGGCAAAAGCTGGTTTGATTTACCATTTTATTTTGCTGAAGCTTATTTCTTCCGACGTTTACTAGAAGCAACGGATTATTTTGTGCCTGGAATTTGGCAAGGGATAGATCCATTTGGCTATCAAAAACGCTCTAGTTTAGAAAAATCAATGGATGCTATCCGAGCAATTAGCAGTCGCTTTACTGCTTTACCAGAACAGCAGAGTTATCAAACCTCTATAACTACTCTGCTTCAAACTGCTTTATGGGGTAATCAACTCGATCTCAGTTTATGGCCACTTACAGGAGGAGATAATACTCATAGAGACCTTCACCAACAACAAACTCACATTTTAATAGATAATACCTACGATATACTTAACTATTTAAACAATATTCACGGACAACGCATTGATTTAATTATAGATAATGCAAGTTTTGAATTAGTTTGTGATTTTTTTCTGATAGACTTTCTTTTATCTACTCAGACTGCCAATACTGTTTACCTACATTTAAAAGCACACCCAACTTTTGTTTCTGATGCTATGAGTCAGGATGTATTTTACACTCTAGAAAAATTAGCTAATGATATCTCAGAAAATGTCAGAATGTTGGCAACTCGGTTACAAGAATATATTGCTTCTGGTCGTCTAGTTTGCCGAGATGACTTTTTTTGGAATGCTCCAGTCGCTTTTTGGGAAATGCCAGAGTCTTTAAGGGAGGAGTTAGGTAAAGCTAGTCTCGTTTTGATTAAAGGAGATGCTAACTATCGAGGCATTCTCGGCGATCGCCACTGGTTATTTACTACGCCTTTGTCAGATATTGCTAATTATTTTCCCACACCATTTGTTGCTTTGCGTACCTTGAAGTCAGAAGTAGCAACCGGGTTAGAACCGGATCAAATCGAAATATTAAGTGAACAGGACCCTTTATGGTTAACCAATGGTCAGTGGGGTGTAATTCAGTTTGTAATACCAGAGNGCATTCTCGGCGATCGCCACTGGTTATTTACTACGCCTTTGTCAGATATTGCTAATTATTTTCCCACACCATTTGTTGCTTTGCGTACCTTGAAGTCAGAAGTAGCAACCGGGTTAGAACCGGATCAAATCGAAATATTAAGTGAACAGGACCCTTTATGGTTAACCAATGGTCAGTGGGGTGTAATTCAGTTTGTAATACCAGAGTCATATTCACAAGTCAGAAGTCAGTAGGGGCGAATGGCCATTCGCCCCTACATTCGCAGCAGGGACTAAATTTGAGAGAATCGAAAATATCTGCGCTAGTAATGGCGACTGTTATATTTAATATTATATCCGGATGAACAGTGATAAATAATTAGGGAGGAGTCAGGAGGGAAGAGGGGAAAAAGAAAGTATATGCATGAGAAAGTTTTTTTATCACGCTCTTATCCGGACATGACATAACAAGATGTCGCGATGTTTTGGTCTATTAGCTTGGTTTTTCCTCCGCAAATATATTCCAAGCATTCAGTTTGTACAGCATTGAGAAGAAAAGGAAAGGAAAAAGCAACACAACAACTCAACACATAGAATTCATAGAATAGGGCTGGCTGATTAAATCTTAAAGCATTTACAGATAAAGCTTTTAGCCTTTTCAGCTCTTTAATGCACGGTTCCCGAAAAATCAAAAAGGAGCGCATTTTGGGCAAGAGAGTAGCCAAAAAATTACTCCCGTACGGACGCCCTTATGCAACGTCCCTACCTACTCCCCTACTCCCCCGCTCCCCTACTCCTTAAAAAAGACTTTTGAGCGCAAACCCTAGAATATGTATTGGTTCACTACCCCAAAATACATATCTGCTACATCTGCTACTAAATTTATTATTTTGAATGTCAATATTTCCTAATAGTCTAGGTTGAACTCAAACGTTGTCCAACCTAAAATGGAAAATTTAATCACTTAAACAGATAAAAAATGAAATTGGCAGCAAGAGTTGACAAAGTATCACCTTCCCTAACTTTGGCTATCTCAGCTAAAGCAAAAGCAATGAGAGCTGAGGGAATAGATGTCTGTAGTTTTAGTGCCGGGGAACCTGACTTTGATACTCCAGAACACATTAAACTAGCAGCTCAAAAGGCGCTAGAGGCAGGTAAGACAAAATATGGCCCAGCAGCAGGAGAACCTAAACTTAGAGAAGCGATCGCTCAGAAGCTCTCTAGAGAAAATGGCCTAAACTACAAAGCAGAAAATATTATTGTCACGAATGGGGGCAAACATTCTTTGTTTAACCTGATGTTGGCATTAATTGAACCAGGGGATGAGGTTATTATTCCGGCACCCTATTGGTTGAGTTATCCTGATATGGTTAAACTGGCTGGGGGAGAACCAATAATTTTGACCACTGGTGCTGAAACTGGTTATAAGGTTACACCGGAGCAACTGCGTCAAGCTATTACGGATAAAACAAAATTATTTGTGCTTAATTCCCCATCTAACCCAACTGGGATGGTTTATCAACCAGCAGAAATTAAAGCATTAGCAGAAGTAATAGTAGAAAAAGATATTTTAGTAGTCTCAGACGAGATTTATGAAAAAATTATTTATGATGATGTTAAACATCTGAGTATTGGTGCGGTTAGCTCAGATATATTTAAAAATACTATTATTAGTAATGGTTTTGCTAAAGCTTATTCAATGACTGGTTGGCGGATAGGATATTTGGCAGCACCTGTAGAATTGATTAACGCTACATTGAAAATTCAAAGTCATAGTACCTCCAATGTTTGTACTTTTGCTCAGTATGGAGCGATCGCTGCATTGGAGTCATCTCAAGACTGTGTTGAACAGATGCGTCAAGCTTTTGCTCAACGGCGAGAGATAATTTATCAGTTACTTAATGGTATACCTGGTCTTTCCTGTACTCAACCGGAGGGAGCTTTTTATATGTTTGTCAATATTAGTAAGATTAGTAATAGTTCTCTGGAATTTTGTAACGCTTTGTTGGAACAGGAAAATGTGGCTGTTATTCCTGGTGTTGCTTTCGGAGCAGACGATCATATTCGGATATCTTATGCTACTGACTTAGCAACTATAGAAAAAGGGATGGCAAGGTTGGATAAGTTTGTGCGTAGCATAAGCAAAACGTAGTTTTATTCCAGAACTGAAACTGATGAAATTGCATAGGTTGGGTTTCCTGAAAGTCAACCCAACACAGATGGTTTGTTTTTCAAATTAATGATATCAATATTCAGTAGGGGCAGGTTTACAGCCGTTTTCATTTCAGTAGACCACAGTAGGGGCGTTTGCGGAGCATGACCTTAGCAAATGGCATTCGCCCTTACAGGGTTTTGGTTATGACGGTGTGGTTTATCAATCTTAAAAGCGCTGTAATCAACCAAATTGCTAATTCTCAAGGCTTTTAGCTAAACCCGCCCCTACATTTTTTTTGACAATGTAGCACATTCAGTGCGTAGCATAAGCAAAACCTAGTTTGATCGCAGAAGGGAAACTTATGAAGTTGCGTAGGTTGGGTTGACGTTCAGGAAACCCAACACAGATAGTGTGTTTTTCAAATTAATGGTATCAAGATTCAGTAGGGGCGGNGTTTAATCAACCAAATTGCTAATTCTCAAGGCTTTCGGCTAAACCCGCCCCTAAAATACCAAAAAATACTCTTCAGGGTATACGGTGAATTTCAAAACCTTCAATTCCTTCAACTTGCTCATACCTAACTAAAACATTCTGAACCACAGCAGACTTAGGACCTTGATAACACCAGTTAATCATCTTTTTTACAAGTTCCTCCCTACCCTCGAAAACAGCTTCTACTCTACCATCAGGTAAATTTTTCACCCAACCATTGATACCTAAACTGACTGCTGTATTTAACGTAGAAAAGCGATAACCAACTCCTTGAACTTTTCCAGAAATCAAAACATGGGCATGAATAAATTCTAAATATTTTGATTGATCTTGCATTCTCATTTATTAAACTACGAATATCTACTATTCATTATACATCAAAATACATCAAAAAAGCAGAGATCATGCTATTATTATATTTTAAATAATTTAATAGAATAGTGTCATTTATAGGTACTCGCAAGCAAAATAAGGAGATAGTCAAAATCATGCTCATAATATCATTGATAGTTAGTACAATTATTAGTTGTCTAGCAGGTATAGGTTGTGCTTATTGGTTATTGGAAAAGCGGTTGAAAAAACAAAGTAAAAATTATGAAAGACAGTTACGAGAAGCTCAAGAAAAAATATATGACATTGAGAAAGCACAGGAAGATGAAATTCAAGAATATCAAGATAAAATTCAACAATTAGAAACAGATTATAAACAAAAAAAACAAGCAGACTCTCAGAAACATACGAGAGAGAAAGTTCAATTAGAAAATCAACTAAAAGAGAAGATTCAATCATTAGAAATTGAATATCTTCAAAAATTAGGATTAGCTGAATCTAAAGCACAAAAAACTATAGAAAATTTGACAGATAAATATTCTCGTCAAATAATAGATTTAGAAAGAAATCATCAACACAAAATCCAAGAAAATAATCAATTTTGGCAAGTAGAATACCACAAAAAGTTCCAAGAATTAGAAGCAATTAATCAGCAAAGAATTCAAGGTTTTACCAAATCTTTAGAAGCCAAGCATCAACAAGAAATTGCTAACTTAGAGAATGAACGTGAGCAACAACTTACAGAAACTATTAAATCTTTAGAAGCCAAGCATCAACATCAGCTCCGAAATAAAATCAAAGAATTAGAAGCAATTAATCAAGAATCTATGTTAGAAACCATGAAATCTATGACTTATCAACATCATAATCAGCTTCAGCAAAAAATTCAAGAATTAAAACAAAACTATGAAACTCAACTTCAAGGAACTGTTAAATCTCTTAAAGCCAAGCATCAACATCAAATTAAGGAACTAACAAATTTAGACTAATAAGAAGTTCCGGAACTTTTGAATTAAATCTAAGGTCTCTTGATAAGCTTTAAGTCTACCACCTTGCTGATAAAGTTCTGCTGCTTTTTGCAAATCTTTTATTGCCTTTAGAAGTTGTTGATTAGCCTTTTTCTTATTTTCCATTTTTTGATAAGTCAGACTATTTTGATAATAAGCATTAGCACGATTATAATAAGCATCAGCATAACCTGGATTAAGTTCAATAGCTTTGGTATAATCTTTAATCGGATTTGGACCTCTAGTTATTGGTTCGTGAGGGTTAACTAATAAACTCTTAGCAATACCCAAATTAAAATATATTTCTGGACTGTTAGGTTCCTTTTCTAAAGCACGATTAAAATTAGCGATCGCCTCCCAAGCATCTCCCCGATCTAAATAAGTTATACCCTTAAAATATAAAGCTTCATAACTTTGGGGATTAATTGTTGAAAAAGGAATACTATTTGTTGGAGTATCATCTAAAATTAAGTCTGAAGGATTAATACCAGCAGCAGATAATTTTCTAATAAAACTATTAATAGGAACTGCTGCATTAAACCCTGTTTTAATTGGCGCTACATCCCCAGAATTAGTTTGAGCAAAGCCAAATTCTCCTTGCCCATGAATACCAATAATACGACCATCTGTATCAAAAACTGGACCCCCACTCATGCCACTCCAAGTAACAGCTTGATAACGTAAAGTATAACCTTCTGGGCGAGTTTTAGGGCGACTGGTTACTAATCCTGGAGATAATTCTGGCGCTCTATCTGTACCAAATAAACCACCAGTGGCAGGATAACCAAAAACATATATTTGGGAACCAATAACTGATTGTTCAGAATTACCTAAAGTTGCCACTGGATAAGTATCATAACTTTCAAATTTAACTATTGCTAAATCTGGTTCTTCATCAGTTGTTTGTAAATTGACTACTTCAATTACTTGATAGTCTTTTTCTTGATTAGTTCTGACACTATATTTAATACTAGAATCTTGAACAACATGATTAACAGTTAGAACGGTATAAATATTACCATCTTTGGCAATAATTACTCCTGAACCATCACCTAAATTACTATTAATTTGTACTGTAATTGGTGTAGCAATTTCTGCTACTTGTTGAGCATTATTCGCAGTTGCTACTGTCGGGATAGTAATAACAATTGCTGCTACAGTTGCAGTACCTAATAAACAGTTATCAAGAGAATTGAACTTAGAGAAAATCATATTTTTACAGTGATATAATCTAGACAAGTTGAATATTTAGATGTCTATGTTACTATACTTGACGTAAATTTAGATAAATTTGTTCTCGGCATTAGAGACTGTTTTTCATTAATGGATAATGGATAATGGATAATTACCTAGCCGTTAAAACCGTAACGGAATTTAAGATAAGGAAATTCAAGAGCACTTTTTTCCCATGGAGGGGGAAGGCTTTTAAGCAAGGTATTTAATTAATAATTATTAATTATTCGGTAATTTCAGTTATCAGTACCTCCACCTTAAACCGGAGGCTTGAAAACCAGAATTTTCTTTTTCATTCCCTTAAAAGAGGAGGTTTGATACTTTATTTCATGGTCAAGCCAATATTAAGAAGGTTAGGAAAGTTGGGCGGTAAATCTGGAACTTCATACATCAGTATAATACCATAATTTGTACTTGACCATTACTATGCAAGACTACCCAAAATAATATGTATAGCCCTGTTGATTAGTTAGCAAATTCGTAAACCATAATAGTCAGAATGGTTTGGGAAAATTTACTTGCTTCAGTTCCACCTCCGTTTAATTTTGCATACTTACTTAATAGATGTAAAATACTATAAACCAGGCAACTTTTACCTAGTAATTTTTGGACATGTTAGAAAGTAAAAACAAAAATCAAGATATTCATCGGTTTAGTATTTATAGGATAGTAAATTTTTTAGCAGGGGTTGTATTCTGTTGTTTATTAATTCTGACCAGTGGTTGTCGCCCAACATTATTAAACTCTCAGAGTAATAATAACTCAAAATTAGTATTAGTTAGCCCTAGTCCGCCAACTACTTTTAATTATGCGATATCTCGTTTTCCCTATAGCATTTTTAGATATATTTACGAAGGATTAATATCAGAAAATGGTTTGACTGGAGAATTAGAACCTGCCTTAGCAGAATCTTGGATTTTGTCTGAAGATAAAAAGCGAATTATCTTTACTTTGCGGTCAGAATTAAAATGGTCTGATGGAGAACCTCTGACTGCTGATGATGTTGTTTTTACCTATCAAGATATTTATCTCAACCAAAAAATTCCTACTGTCTATAGAGACTTTTTAAGAATTGGCAGTAGTGGTAGTTTTCCCTCAGTAAAAAAAATAGATAAACAAAGAGTAGAATTTATTTTGCCAGAACCATTTGCGCCATTTATCAGATACATTGGAAGATTAAAAATTTTACCAGATCATGCTTTAAGGGATACTATTTTTTCAACTGAAACTGATGGAAAACCTCTATTTTTATCAACCTGGAATACAAATACAGAACCAGAAAAAATTATTAGCAATGGTGCATTTAGGCTGGAAAATTATATCCCTTCCCAAAGAATAGTATTACAGAAAAATCCCTTCTATTGGCGTTCCGACTTGGCGGGAAATTCTCTACCTTATCTTGATAAAATGATCGTCCAAATTATTCAATCAACTGACAATCAATTGCTGAGATTTCGTTCAGGGGAATTAGATAGTATTGGAGTAGATGCCGAAGCATTTCAATTACTTAAGCGAGAAGAAAAACGAGGCAAATATAAGATTTATAATGGCGGTCCTAGACTAGGATATCAATTTGTTGGTTTTAATCTTAATCAAGGAATAAATTCTCAAGGTAAACCTTTTTTAAACCCAATTAAGTCTCGTTGGTTTAATAATTTAGCATTTCGGCAAGCAGTTGCTTATGCTATTAATCGCCAAGAAATTAATAATAATATTTATCGCGGTTTAGGGAAAATACAACACTCTCCTCTGGCAGTACAAAGTCCTTATTATTTATCTCCAGAAGCAGGATTAAAGGTCTATGACTATAACCCGGAAAAGGCAAAAAAAATATTGTTAGATACTGGTTTTCAATATAATGATGCAAATGAATTATTAGATGAGGATGGCAACCGAGTAGAATTTACAATTTTAGTAAAATCTGAAGAAAAACTACGGATAGATACAGCAGTTAAAATTCAAAAATATTTAAGCAATATCGGGATTAAAGGAAATTTACAGGTACTAAACTTTAATACTGTTTTACGAAAGCTATTGTCTAGTCGAGATTGGGAATGTTATGTCGGAGCGTTTGGTGTTTCTGGTGCTGACCTTGAACCTAATTTACTATCCTTATTTTGGTTAAGTAATGGTTCATTTCATCAATTTAATTTAGGTTCTAAACCTGGTGAACCAAGGATGAAAAATTGGCAAGTCTCTGATTGGGAAAAAGAAATTGACCGTTTGTTTATTGCTGGATATCAGACAGTAGATGAAAATAAACGACGAGAAATATATGGAGAATTTCAACAAATTGTTGCCGAACAATTACCTGTATTTTTTTTAGTAAATCCTCTTTCACTCCAAGCAGTTCGTAATCATATTGATAATTTAAAATTTTCTGCCATTGGCGGAGCTTTTTGGAATATTGATGAATTAAAAATTCAGGAAAAATAAACAGTAGAGTCAAACAAGGAAGAATCTATTGGAAAAAGTTTGCCACAAATAAGTTTTAGTTAGTAGGTGATAGGTAAATCTTAATGAGGTGCCTAAATCCTGTTTTTAAGAGTCTCATTACCTAAATTTTATTTGTAAAATTATTTTATAAATTTGCTATACCAGTGAATAGAAAGCCTTTTTAATTCTGAGTTTCAAAGTAATAGTATAGCTGCCTATTTTTTTATATTCTATGTTCCTATTTTGACTATAACTATCTATGGATAAATTTGGTATTATACCAATTCCCATGCATTAACACTATACTTGGATAAAACTTCAGTTATTAAGTAATTAAACTAAGATAATTACTTTTTTGTTAGAAAAGAGCAATTTTAGCATTAATTATTCTTGTTNCTTCAGTTATTAAGTAATTAAACTAAGATAATTACTTTTTTGTTAGAAAAGAGCAATTTTAGCATTAATTATTCTTGTTTGTACGGACGCCCTTATGCAACGTCCCTACCTCTTTGTACGGACGTTGCACAGGCAAAAATGCGTTTTCCGTTCCGGAATGCTGCCTTTTCCAGAGGAGCTGCGCTAACGCTTTTTCCTTTGGAATGCTAGCGCAAACATGTCGCGCAGCGTTAACGGAGTTGTGCGAAGCAAAACGCAAATATGTCGCGCAGCGTTACCGTTTGCGGAGCATTCCGTCAGGAAAGTTGTGCGCCAGCTAAACGTCCCTACACTCCCCTACTCCCCTACTTCAATCAAATATAGAAAAGTTTTTGAGAAATGGTATTATAGTACTACGCATTTAGGGTGCGGACATTGGTAAATCACGTTTGTGGAACATTTGGGTACCGAAAACTCACTCAGAGATTACTTTTAACTTTTGACTGTCGCGTAGCGCTATACCTCTTGCCTTTTACCTTGTCTTAAAAACCAGTTTAAAAACATAAAAGCTTGTCTAATTTGACCGAATAATTAATAATTAATAATTAAATAATTCAGCTTTATTAGCCTCCCTATTTCAAGGGAAATAAAAGTGCTAGGATATTTCCTTATATTCAATTCCGTTACGGTTTTAACGGCTAGGTAATTATCCATTAATGAAGGATATTTCTGTATTTTTCCCAAAAAGATTCTCCAAAAGTATCTTTTAGTGTTATTATAATCAAAAGTTTTATTTGCTTACAGAGAAAGATGAAGAAAAAAAACCTAGCAATAACATTAGCGACAGTTGTTTTTCTAGCAGCCTGTGATGCTGGTGATAATAGTCATATTAAACTGAGGAATTATTGGTATCCAGGTAGAATTAATCAGAGAAAAGTGAGAGTGAAAAATTATGATAAAACTAATATTAATACCAGTTTTGTGATAAGTTCTTGTCAAGAATTTATGGAATATGAAATGGGATTTCCAAGTAATGGGCGGTGGTCATCTGTGGATAATATAACTCAAACTCAATTGGGTTGGGAATGGCGAGGTTGGGTAGAATTTGATGGAGAAAGAAGCAATTTTGTTTGTAATATCAATAATAATGAAGTAACAGCATATACCCACAAACAAGAAAAATATCCTTATAGTGTTCCTGATACTTTATATGAGCATGAAAATAAGAACAATAACAGTAGTGTTGTGAGTTCTTGTCAAAAATTTATGGAAGATGAAATGGGATTTCCGAGAAATGGGAACTGGTCTTCTCAAAAAGATGTGAGAAAAACTAGAGAAGGTTGGGAGTGGCAAGGATGGGTAGATGTCTATGGAGAACGAAATAAGTTTGTATGTACTGTTGATAATAATGGAGTGAGAGTCAGCACTAATTTTGAAGATTCTTATAATTATGAATATGAATATAACTATACCTATTAGTAAGTATCTATATCTATAAATAAGTAGCTTAGTTTAATTAGATGTCACTATATTAGTATGACTGGAATGGAGTAGAAATAACCAATCTCAATGATTTTAACAGATGCTTCCTGAAAGTTCATACTTAGGTTTATTTGTGCCTACCTACCGATCAAATTTCAGAAGGTCATAAAGATATAATCCCAACAATACTTTGTTACTCACTAGGATAAATTTCCGGATTATGTATTTTTTTATAAGTTGCAAAACTACTTTTAACTTGATAATAAATTACATAAATAAACCAAGAAAGGTAACAGAAAACTAATCAAGATAGCTTTGAACATGATTATATTTCTGTCTTGCTTGGTTGAGATTCAAATTTTTAGATGAGTAAAAAGGATAAAATCCTAATAAAACAGATAGTAATGCCGTAATTATTGTGGCATAAAAAAATTTTTCGGGCATGATAACTAACTCCTTTTTTTAGCTTGTACCAATTTCCTAACCTTTATAAGTAGTTTTATAACTGTGAATATACTTACATAGGTAT
>NZ_LGSU01001364.1 GCF_002260545.1 Hydrocoleum sp. CS-953
TGATAATTGATAATTGATAATTGATAATTGATAATTGATAATTGATAATTGATAATTACCTCTGGTTAAAACCGCACGGGAATTGAAGATAAGGAAATATTATTTCTTCTCTTGGTCGATTGGATATGGCGTTAACGTTAGCGTTAGCGCAGCTCCTCTGGAAGAGCCACTGCCTCTTCCAGAGCGGGAGACCGTTCCCTCCGGGACGCTTTCCTACGGAATGCTCCTAATTACGCGTTTAGCGTTCCGCACAACGCGCGTTAACGCTTCGCGACATATAAAGCGGAGCTTTGCGTTAGCAAACGCCATCCCATCCTNTCCCATCCTGACGGAATGCTCCGCAAACGACCGCTTTTTTCCCCTATCCAAGGGGAGGCTTTAAACCAGAATTAATAATTAATAATTCGGTAAGTAGTTTAAATGAGGAATAGCTTATCTGACTGATTGCAAGATTTATGAGTAATATCATGTCCAGATAATTAGGTATAATAAAACTTTATCCTCCTTAATACTTTATTTCTCTCTTTTCTTCTCTCCTGAATTCTGTAGGTCCCCAATGCAACGGCTCCCTTTCCCGACTCCTACCTTTTGACTTATAATTATTTAACCGGATATGATATAATATGGGATTTATTCAAAGCAGAAAAATTATCAAAGTCAGTTTAATTAATCTGCTTTTATTAGTAGCTATATTAAGTTTGGTTGAAGGTCTATCTAGCATATTATTACTGTTTAATAAAATTAGTAAAGTTCGACCGATAAGTGAAAGACGCCACACTCAATATGATGAACTATTAGGATGGGTGAATATTCCTAATGTAGATATTCCAAATATGTATGGTGAGGGGATATATTTTCGGACAAATTCTCAATCATTTAGAAATAAGGAAGACTTTACTATTAATATTCCCCCCAATAAATTTAGGATAATTTGTTCTGGGGATTCTTTCACAATGGGATGGGGAGTTAGCAATGATCAAACATGGTGTCAATTATTAACATCTATAAATAACCTTTTGCAAACTATTAATATGGGTCAAGGAGGATATGGTGTTGACCAAGCTTATTTATGGTACAAACGTGATGGTAGTAAGTTTGACCATAATATTCAGATATTTGCTTTTATTACTGATGATTTTGTGCGGATGCAGCGTGCCAAGTCTCTAGGTTATGGGAAACCATTATTATCTTTAGAAAATGGTGAGTTAGTTAATCATAATTTTCCTGTACCTAGAGGTTCTTTTTTAGTTCCAAAAATTACAGAAGGTAGTAAATATATTCNGTACAAACGTGATGGTAGTAAGTTTGACCATAATATTCAGATATTTGCTTTTATTACTGATGATTTTGTGCGGATGCAGCGTGCCAAGTCTCTAGGTTATGGGAAACCATTATTATCTTTAGAAAATGGTGAGTTAGTTAATCATAATTTTCCTGTACCTAGAGGTTCTTTTTTAGTTCCAAAAATTACAGAAGGTAGTAAATATATTCAGGAATTAAGATTTTTAGGTCTATGGCAAATATTGTTTCCGAGAAAGCTGGAAACTGATAATCAATATGTTGCTCAAACTCCTGCTATAGCCATGAAAATATTTGAGGAGTTAGCAGAAATAAATAGAGATAAAAATAGTAGATTAGTCGTGGTTTATTTGCCTATTCGTTCTGACTATTATGGGAATGAATCTGATTCTTGGCGACAATATCTACAGGTAGAGTTAGAGAAACGCAACATAATTTATATCGATCTTATTGCTGAATTTAGAAAGAGAATGTCTAATGNTTGGCGACAATATCTACAGGTAGAGTTAGAGAAACGCAACATAATTTATATCGATCTTATTGCTGAATTTAGAAAGAGAATGTCTAATGAAAAAGTAGAAACAGTATTCTTGGGAGGTGATGGGCATTATTCTGTATTTGGCAATGAATTTTTTGCTAATGTTTTATATGAAAAGTTGTTATCTTTGTCAGAAGTTAGAGTAATTTTACAGCAGTAGAATAATTTTATAGGTTGATTTTTATGCTGAATGCTAAAAGCTGATAGCTAGTTAAGATCAAGGCGAGCGATCGCTAAAATTAAACTTACTTGACTATGCCACTGATAAAATTCTAATAATCCTACTCAAGAGCAAATATAAATATTTGGCACGGGTGATTTAAGTAGTTTATTTACCTATTAGTTCTGACTATTATGGAAATGAATCTGATTTTTGGCGACAATATCTACAGGTAGAGTTAGAGAAACGCAACATAATTTATATCGATCTTATTGCTGAATTTAGAAAGAGAATNTCTGATTTTTGGCGACAATATCTACAGGTAGAGTTAGAGAAACGCAACATAATTTATATCGATCTTATTGCTGAATTTAGAAAGAGAATTTCTAATGAAAAAGTAGAAACAGCATTCTTAGGCGATAATGGGCATTATTCTGTATTTGGCAATGAATTTATTGCTAATATTTTGTATGATCAGTTATTGTCTTTACCAGAAGTTGCAGTAATTTTAGAGCGGTAGAAAACTGCTGTAAATCTCAGACTGGGAAATATTTTTCTCACTATTGTCTGTTGCCGAATATCCAGAATTATATTTAACAGTAAGGAGTAATATCTTCTAAACAAACATCAGCTAAGAAAGTCAAAGCGCGAAAGCGTAAACTAATTATTTCATAGTAAAAAGGATTCAATTTACACATAGGTGGAATTTTTAAAACTGTACGCCCGAAAAATTTAATATCTCTGGCGAAAGGGCATTGAGCCGGAATAAATTGACATAACTTTCTGGCAAATTCCGCATTATTAATATCTACATTATTAATAAAGTTGCGACCAGGTTGTAACAAGATGTCAATAATATTGTTGGGATAATTATTTGTAGTAACTTGCATTTTTTTTCTCCAATTTTTAGAAAATTAATTGCAATGATAATCGTTGCTCAAAATGGATAAAGTAGATTGAAAATTGCGGATATTAAACTTTTTAATTTCTAACTCTTTGCTTGTGCTTACTGAATTATTGTGTAATTAATTATTATGGATAAATATTGCACTCAACAGCATCAGGGTTTTCCCTACAGTAATCATCAAACATAGAAGTTATTTGCTGTTTATGGTGATTGACTGCACTACTCATAAACTCTTCAAATATTTGCCAAGCAATTGGAGATTTAGCCTCCTCAATATCTTCTAAATTAGTAACCGAATGAGCATGGGGAAATATTACCGTAACTTGCTTTTTTGAACTTCTAGTAGACATCTATTTAACTGTTATTTAATCTTGCTTTACTTCATATTTTTAATATACAGATAATTAAAGCGGATGACAATACTAATTTTATATAAAAATTATTTATCATTCATAGGCAGAGCTTATCTGCTTTGGCCCAGGAAATAGTTTTCAATGTTGGACTAAATTAGACTATGCTTGTATGAACTATAATCTGAGGATATTTAGCTAAAGTTTTCGCCAATTGCAGCTAAACAGTCTATCAGTGAGGAGAAAAAATTTATAGATATGAACATCCTGGGAATCTCAGCTTATTACCACGACAGTGCCGCCGCCCTCGTATGTGATGGAAAAATTATTGCCGCCGCCCAAGAAGAAAGATTTTCTCGTAAAAAACATGATGCCAGATTTCCGAAAAATGCTATTTCCTATTGTTTGAAGGAAGCGAATATCGAATTACTTGACCTAGACCAAATAGTTTTCTACGACAAACCTTTAGTTAAATTCGAGCGACTCCTGGAAACTTACCTTAGTTATGCTCCTAAAGGTTTTCGCTCTTTTCTGATGGCAATGCCAATTTGGTTAAAAGAAAAATTATATCTGAAAACCGTTTTAAGAAAAGAATTATCTACATTAGGTAATTGTAAAGCATCCCATCTTCCCCAACTGATGTTTACTGAACATCATCAGTCTCATGCAGCTTCGGCATTTTTTCCCAGTCCGTTTGATCGCGCTGCGGTAATGTGTCTGGATGGAGTCGGTGAATGGGCGACTACTTCGGTTTGGTTGGGAGAAGGAAATCAACTCACTCCTCAGTGGGAAATAGATTTTCCTCACTCATTGGGTTTGCTCTATTCAGCTTTTACTTATTACACTGGCTTTAAAGTTAACTCTGGGGAATACAAACTTATGGGTTTAGCTCCCTACGGAGAACCTAATTATGTGGATTTGATTTTAAATAATCTGATAGATTTAAAAGCTGATGGTACTTTCCGGTTGAATATGGAATATTTCAATTACACAACCGGGTTGACTATGACTAATCAGAAATTTGACAAATTGTTTGGCGGACCTCCTCGCAAAGCTGAAACTAAAATTAGTCAACGGGAAATGGATATTGCTGCTTCTATTCAGAGGGTGACTGAGGAAGTAGTGTTGCGTCTGAGTCGAACCGTCCAAAAAGAATTGAATGCTGACTACCTTTGTTTGGCAGGGGGAGTTGCTCTCAATTGTGTGGCGAATGGTAAGATTTTACGGGAAGGAATTTTTAAAGATATTTGGATTCAACCTGCTGCGGGAGATGCTGGTGGTGCGTTGGGTGCTGCTTTAGCTATTTGGTATGAATATCACGATCAACCACGGGTAATAGAAAAGGTTGTTGAGAATGTTCCAGAAATGGAATTAATTTCTGTCGAATCTGGAAATACTGCTGTTTCTGTGGCAAAACCTCCTGTTTGTCGCGCTCCGAATGACATGATGCAAGGCGCTTATCTCGGACCTAAATTTGCAGATGAGGAAATTCGGGAATATCTGGATGCTATTCAAGCAAAATATGAATATTTGCCAGATACAGAATTAATGCCACGGTTAGCAGAAATTTTGGATAATGGTAACGTTGTCGGATGGTTTCAAGGTCGGATGGAATTCGGACCCCGCGCTTTGGGGGGGCGGTCTATTATTGGCGACCCCCGGAATCAAAAAATGCAGTCGGTGATGAATTTGAAGATTAAGTATCGGGAGTCTTTTCGACCTTTTGCGCCTTCGGTTATGGCGGAACGGGTTTCAGATTATTTTGATATCGAACATTCTAGTCCTTATATGTTGTTGGTAGCTCCGGTGCAGGAGAATTTGTTGATTCCGATGACAGAGGAGCAAAAGCAGTTGTTTGGAATTGAAAAGTTGAATGTGCCGCGATCGGAAATTCCGGCAATTACTCATGTGGATTATTCGGCAAGAATTCAAACTATTCATCAGGAAACTAACCCTCGGTATTATGATTTGATTCGGCATTTTGAGAAGTTGACGGGATGTGGGGTTATTGTGAATACTTCCTTTAATGTGCGGGGTGAACCTATTGTTTGTACACCCGAAGATGCTTATCGGTGTTTTATGCGGACTGAGATGGATTATTTGGTAGTCGAGAATTTTTTGATGAGTAAGAGTCAGCAGATTCCTTGGCAAAAGGATGATTCTTGGAAACAGGAATTTGAATTGGATTAGGGCATTGCATATTTACAAGATGAATTATAGTTTTACAGACAGAGGAAGTAAAGGATAAGATTTACTTTTTATCAGGAGTTACGAAGGGGAACCCAGAAACCCGGTTTCTTTGCGTAAGTCCTGTTTCTGAAAAAAATCCCCTTTGTTCGGCAACACTGGATTACAATTCGGTTATTACCCATTTCAGTTATCAGCAGGGTGCATTACATTATAAGCTAACAAAACCTATTTTTCAGGAGAATAATGTCTGCAAGCAATGAGTGGGAAGAATGGCACTTGACACCAGATGGCTGGATAGAGGGCACTCTCAAGACAGACTTCTCTCGCAAAGAAGTTGAAATACCAACAAATCGTGTTGCTACATACCGATATCAAGAATATTTAGCAAGCACATTTAGCAAAATGGATCGGGATTGGTTGAAAACATCGGGCGACGACGAAGAGACAATCACTAGCCTGATTGAACTTCATGGAAAATACCCCACAAAATTTATTGAAGATCAAATGAGGTGAAGATTTATATTCCTGTCTTCTAAAGGTTGAATTTCTCAGTTTACAGCGCTTTTCAGTATAGACTATGTTCACACATCAATGAAATCCATTAGTGTCGGTCCAGTAGGGTGCGTTAATGAAATGTAACGCACCATCTTTATTTTAATTTTTATCTGTTAAACTAATCCTTATATCCTATCTTGATATACTCAATATTACTACTTGTACACTACTACAACAAAATCAATAATTTCATTTACTATTATTCTTAGGTGACTTTGATAATTCTTGTCACCTTATTTATTAAACGCTAACTATTGTCCAATAGTTGAGGAAAAAATCATAGGTACTAAACAAGCATCTTTCGGCGATATTGAAGTCAAGCGTTTGTCCGCTGATTTGCCTTTATCTAGTCTAACAATTTAAGGGCGAATGCCATTCGCCCCTACATTTGACCTTTCAACAAATTGACAGATTGACAATTTTGCGGTATTCAAAAAGGAAGATTGTAACAGGTAAGCGATCGCTCTCCTTCCCCAAAAACTTTTTAATTCTTTTACATCAGATTCCAATTATTCACTGCTGACAAATATTTGTCCATAGAATGATCGTTTACACCATCAATACCTAGCTTGAATAGGTCGTTAGCTGCACCATCAACAGAGTCAAGAAAGTGGAACCAGAAACCAGGCTCAAGATGGAGTTCCATTTCTTCTGAAATATAAATGTAGGTACCTACATGACTATATCCCATTAGACGAGTTGGAACACGAGTAACTAAATCATTATTATTATGAAAGCGGAAGAACCTTGATTTTGCTTCTATATTGAATAAACGTGCAGTTGCATTCTCTAAAGCACGGGGTTGTCCAAAAGTATAAACAGACATAAACGGTAAACCCATGTAGATTAGCTTTGCAGCAGCAACTGTAGCCATCGCTCCCCCAAGACTATGACCAGTTAAAAATAGAGGACGTTTTTTCTTCTGTCTTAATTCCTGGTATTTGCTAAACAATGGCCCCCAACTATCTTCAACAGAATTAAAAAAACCACGATGAAACTTACCAAATAGTTTCTTAATTAGAAAAGCATTGAAGTTGTCGAACCAGTCATTTAGTTCATTGGTTCCACGGAAAGCCAGACAAAAATAGTCTTCATGTTCAACTAACATAGCCTGGGCACTATTTTTAGAGTCTCCAGTTACAGAAATGAACTTTTCATCTTCAGCTTTTAAATCTGCAATTATTTTTTCTTCATCTGGTGTATCATCTGGACGATTATAATAAACAAGTCTAGCCATTCTTGCCATCCAGTAAGCGTTATTTGCACTTAAAGAGGTTTTATAAGGTTCAATTGTTTTCAAGACTTTCTCCTGTCATTTAAGTTATTAGTTATTAGTATAGCAATCTGCGCTGCCATATTTACACATTATTTTTTGTACACCATTGTTGACTATGTTAAAATGAAAAAATTTGAAAAAAACTATGTTTAAGTAGATTTGGGTCATACTTCAGCTTCTGTTTTTACCAAAAAATCAGGTCAAAAGCCTCCCTTTTTAAGGGGATGAAAATAATATTTAACTCAGTATTTCAAGCCTCCGGCTTTAGTCGGAGGTTAACTGATAACTGTTAGCGCAGCTCCTCCGCAGGAGGCTAACTGATAACTGAAATGACCCCTTTTATTCTCAGAAGGTGAAATTGCAAAAATCATTATATTACTTGTTTAGGAGTACCCAAATGGGTTCTATCAGCCCTCAGCTCTTCTCCTCACAGGAGATAGATTTATCTTGACTTTTAACAGCTTTTCTGCTAGGACTTAAACGTTAATCAAATCTTAATTACTGATAAATTAATGAGCGATCGCGAGATACCAAAAATTGATAAGAAGGGTCTCAGGGAGTTTGGTCTAATAGTAGGCGGTGTTTTTGGGGGTTTATTTGGTCTATTATTACCGTTACTCCACAGACATTGGCCTCCACCTGCATGGCCTTGGGTAATTGCTACTCCTCTATTGGTATTGGCAGTTGTTTCACCTCCGACTTTGGAACCTGTTTATAAGTTTTGGATGCGGGTGGGAATTTTCCTAAGTAAGATTATGACTCCTCTGTGGATGGGGTTAGTATTTTATCTTGTAGTTATGCCAATGGGTGTAATTANTTATTACCGTTACTCCACAGACATTGGCCTCCACCTGCATGGCCTTGGGTAATTGCTACTCCTCTATTGGTATTGGCAGTTGTTTCACCTCCGACTTTGGAACCTGTTTATAAGTTTTGGATGCGGGTGGGAATTTTCCTAAGTAAGATTATGACTCCTCTGTGGATGGGGTTAGTATTTTATCTTGTAGTTATGCCAATGGGTGTAATTATGCGAATGTTTAAAAAAGACCCTATGGAGCGACAATTGAATGTTGAAGCGTCAACTTATCGGGTAATGAGTCAATTAAAAACTAGAGAAAGTATGGAGCGACCTTTTTAAATGTTTGAAGGAATATTAGACTTTCTCAAAGACATTTGGGGTTTTATGAGAGAGCGGAAAAAATATTGGTTATTGCCCTTGATTATTACTTTGGTATTGTTAGGAGCTTTGATTATTGCTAGTCAGTCTTCTGTAATTGCTCCGTTTATTTATACTTTGTTTTAATCTGATTATCTTGGTACAAGGAAGGAAAAGGTTTTTTTTGAATACTGCATTTCTCTTCCTTGACTTCTAGTTAGTCTAGGCAGAAATAAAAAGTTAAAAGTATTAATTTATCAGGCTTTTATGATTTTGTTGATGATGGGTTATTGACACAATACTGAAGTAGCAGTTTAGAAGTTTTCTGGTAAAGATTAATTTTTCATTATTGATGTATTACCTATTAGTCAATACCTCATTCAACAATTAATAATTAACAATTATAGCAGTTTTTATTAATATAGAGTACAGAGATTTTAGTTTAAAGAAAGAAGGAAGAAGGAAGAAGGCAGAAGGAAGAAGTTTTGTAGTCAACATGAGTGAAAACCGCTATAATAATTAATAATTACCTATTCTTATAAAGAATAGGATTTTGCTGAAGGATTTTTTTTCTCTTGAAATAGAAGGCTTTATACCTTAATTTTTGGTAAAAAATATCTTAGAAAGTGAATAAAAAAACAAAGAAAAGAAGCCTGAATTAGGAAAACATTGGCTTGAGGTGGTAGGTGAAATTAATAATTATTAGCATTGGTATATCAAGATTAAAATTTTAGGTATTGGGAGTGTTTTGCTCCGTTTGCATCAGCATCTTGCTCCATTTCCATGAGAATTTTTCTCCCTTTGTGAGCGAGACACTGATACAATTTATTTATGAATTTCCACTTAGAGCTAATTTATAAAAATGATAATAAAGAAAGCCTGGTTTTCTTATTGCCAGGTGGTAGTCGATAAGTTTGGTTTATTTGTCTACATTAAATATTAATTGTATGTTCTTAATAAACCATATTTCTCAGAGCTGAAACTTTACTTAGGTACTATTAAAACACCAAAGAAAATTTTTAAAGTTGGGTTTATCTGTAGGATAAGCTTCCCTAACATTTCTCAACCCAACCTACATGATTAAATGAAAAAAAATTCTCACTGAAAGAATGATAAAGCTAAAAGGTTTGGCAGTAAATCTAGGTATGATTTTTGCCAGTTTATTTGTGGGGGTAGCGATGGCTGAAGTAGGAGTAAGAGTTGCTGGTTTGGAGGGATTAAAAAAAATGCCTGAAAGTACCCATGCAGATTTTTATCCTACATTTCATACTATTCCTCATCCGGTTAGAGGGTGGTCTTACCAAGGAAATGTTTCTGGTTGGTGGGCAGGTGAAGGGAAGGCTTATTTAGAGTTTAATAGTCATGGTCTCAGAGGACCGGAAATTACTAAAGCTAAACCAGAAAATACTTTGCGAATTGCTGTTCTTGGAGATTCTTTTACTTCAGCAGTACAAGTTTCTTACGAGCAAACTTTTGTGGCAGTAATGCAGAAAGAATTGGGAAAATGTACTAATTTAGAAAGTCCAAAAGTAGAGGTAATTAATTTTGGAGTAGATGGTTATGGAACTGCCCAACAATTATTAACTCTCCGGGAAAAAGTTTGGGATTTTCAGCCGGATATTTTGCTTTTAGCTTTTTTTATTGGCAATGATGTTACGGATAATTCTCGACAGTTAGAAAATAATCATTACCGACCTTTTTTTGTCTATCAAAATGGGAAGTTGGAATTAGATTTATCCTTTAGGCAGCTAACTATTAGTCAAGCAAACCGCTATATGATTACTACAGTCGATAAATTACCAACTTGGCTAGTAAATAATGTCAGAATTTTGCAAATTATCAAAAAAGTAGAGGCAGACCAAAAGAAGAGAAATGCTGCCAGACACTTTGAAAAATTACAAGCAAATAATTTTAGAGAGCCTCCTAATTTTGCTTGGCAAGAAGCTTGGAAAATAACAGATGAACTAATTGGAATTATGGCAAAAGAAGTACAGGAAAAAGGAGCAGAATTTAAAGTCGCTACGGTGATGACTCCCATGCAAGTTCATCCAGAAAAACAATGGCGAGAAGGATATATGAAAATTATGAATATTCAAGACTGGTTATATCCCACAAAAAGACTTAAAAATTTAGGAGAAATTTATAATTTTTCTGTAATTGATTTAGTTGAACCTTTTGATAACTATGTTCGGGAAAATCCAGTTTGTTTCCATGGGTTTAAAAATACGGCAATGTGTACAGGACATTGGAATGCTACAGGACATAAATTAGCAGGAGAAATTATTGCTGAAAAGTTGTGTGAAGGTTTATAGGGGAGTAAGGGAGAAAGTTAGCATTTTGGATAGACAAGGGAATAAAAATCAAGTGACAATTCTTCTAAGCAGGAAATTGAGTTGAATAAAAAGTCATGCGGATATGCGAGTGACACCATTAAAATTTTAGAATATCACAAAAATTGTGAGGATGCAACCGAGAATCCTTTGACGCGCCGATTTTTTTTTAGGTAGCTCTCAGAGAATGAAAATGTTTGTAGTTTTCTACTTAGGAGGAATTTATGGAAAGATTTAATGATGGAAAAAATATGATTCTAATCTTAAAAGTAAGGGAGTCTTATCAGTTATCAGTTATCAGTTATCAGTTATCAGTTATCAGTTATTAGTTATTAGTTATTAG
>NZ_LGSU01001365.1 GCF_002260545.1 Hydrocoleum sp. CS-953
TAATAATATATAAAAACAACTAATATTAACTATGAAAAAATATTATATTTTAGGAGGAGTATAAGCTGAAAATTGGAAATCAATATTAATTTGAGTATTCTCCCTAATGTTTAGTATGGGAAATAGATTTAGTTGAGATGAATTCAGAAAAATGCAATCAGAAGTAAGATTAAGAGTAGCAGTATTAGGATTATTTGTGGCAGATGCTCAAGTGTTATTACTGCATCAAATGACAGACCCACAGCCTAATTGTTGGGACTTACCAGGAGGAGGTTTACAACCACAAGAGACTCTAATGGAAGGACTAGCACGAGAGATAAAAGAAGAAACTGGGATTACAGATTTTCAAGTAGAACGACTGCTGACAATAGCAGAGGAATTTTTCCCTGAAGGAGAAGGGAAGCTACTTCATGCTTTAAATATTATTTATCAGTGTAGAGTCGAACCGAAACCAACCAAGCTTAGTAGTGACGATCCAGAAGTTGGACCTTTAGGAATTCAGTGGATAGCGATCGCAACTCTGACACCGGAAAAGTGTTCAAACAGAGCGTGGGAAGCATTGCAAGCAGCAGGTTTAGTGTCAACTTAAGTAATTTATCAAAAGTTAGACCTCCCCAACTTGATACCCTTCAAAGAGGATCGGCTAGAAGGGGAGACAGTTTTAGTATGATTGATTAATCAGAATTGATATAAAACAAACTACTGAATACTAAAACTAATTAGGATTTTGGGAAAAAGCCTTATGGGTGAGGGTAGGAGTCAACCCACTCCTAAGCCAACCCACCCCCGCCCCTCCCAGGAGGGGAAGTCAGGAGTCAGGAGTCAGGAGGAATGGGGAATTATAGAGGAGTTAGTCGGAAGAATTTTCCCTTGATTTTTTCGTCCTCGCCCGATTAAAATGCTAACTTTTTGCAGCTCTAGAGACCAAAAAGCTGGCACTTTTTTCGAGCTAAAAAGGCTAAAGCCTTTATCTTTCAATGCTTTGAGATTTAATCAGCAAGCCCTAATTTAAAAAAAAATTCACACATCACATCCAATTGCTAAAGCAGTTTTTCTAGTTGCTGCCAAAGATGCCTCTAATATTGGTTTTCCTAAATCTTTCACTTGTTCAACTAAAGCTGCTCCTGCTACTTCTGGAGAACCAGCATCAAAAGGTGGTGCAGGGTTGTACTCCAACAACAGTTGAATTGTTTTAGCCATTTCTTCCCCACAAAGTTGACTCGCAACCGCCAGTCCAAAATCAATACCAGCCGTTACTCCACCCCCAGTAATTCGGTTTCGATCAATAACAACTCGTTCTGTTCCTACTTCAACTCCTAANAGTCCAAAATCAATACCAGCCGTTACTCCACCCCCAGTAATTCGGTTTCGATCAATAACAACTCGTTCTGTTCCTACTTCAACTCCTAACATTGCTAACTGGTCGCGAAAAGCCCAATGACAAGCAGCTCGGTAGCCTTGCAGTAATTCAGCAGCAGCTAATATTAGAGAACCAGTACAAACTGATGTAACAAACTTGGCTGTTTTTCCCTGCTCTCGTAAAAATTGTAAAACCTCCTGATCCTGCATCATTTCAATTTGTCCTGGACCTCCAGGAATACACAGAACATCTAAATTTGGACATTGCTCGAAAGTGAGAGTAGGCAAAATTGTCAAACCATTAGCACTGCGAACGGGTTCTAAGTTTTTCCAAAGCATTAGCACCTGAGCATTGGGAATAAATGAGAACACTTGAAAAGGTCCAGTTATATCAAGTTGAGTCATATCTGGATAGATAACTAAACCAATCTGATATTGCTCAGTCATATCTGTCATAATTTAATGTATATTGTTTAGGTTAACAAAACTAAGTTATCTTAAAAAGTTAATTGTGAGGCTAGTATCCAAATAGGTACTTTTAACCAAAAATGAGCAGTCCGCGCATAGGTTGCGGGTAATCAAAAAGTAGATAAAAAAACCGAAACTCGTACCTGTTCCCTGTTCCCTGTTCCCTGTTCCCTAAAAGCGGTAAGATTTTTATACACAAATAAAATAGGATTGCTATAGTAGGATATAAGCTCAAAGTTAAATTGCTACAATAATAAGTTTGGCAACTAAAATTATTGAAAGTTTCAATGGCAGAAAATATTAATATCAGAACAGCAAACTCACAAGAAAATTCTGTAATTGCCAAACATTTTTATCTAATGTGGCAAGATATTGGTGTTCCTCAAGAGTCTCTTCAATCTAACTGGTTAGAAATTACTAAAGAATATATTCAGCAAGCTAGGCAGCAACTATTTTATCAAGCCTTTATTGCCGATATAAATAATACAATAGTTGGTTCAGTTAGCTGTCAAATATTGCCTGATTTGTATCCCAATATCCTCAAACCAGAATATCGAAAACAGGGTTATATTTGGGGAGTTTATGTTGAACCAGATTATCGCCGTCAAGGAATTGCTAAAAAATTGATGGGAGAAGCTATTACTTACCTCAAATCTCTTAGTTGTACTCAAGTTATTCTTCATGCTTCCCCTCAAGGCAAATTTCTATATCCTCATCTTGGCTTTGATGAAAATAATGAAATGAGGTTAGACTTATAGTAAGCATTCAGCATTCAGCAGTCAGGTATCAGGTTAATTCATTGCCTTTTGAGTAGGAATTAGTATTCATAGATTTAAGGAGAATTAAAAGTATTGGAAAAAAATTGACCTTAACTGAGATAATGTATATTCATTATTTATGAAACAGCTAAAAGCTAACTGTTAATAGCTGAATGCTTACAAATTATCTTTACTTTCTTTTTTGTTGAAAATGCCAAAAAAACAAAAATTTCCTTATCTTCTTGGTTCTAAATGGACAGCAACTAAAAAAACTTGGGGATGGCGACATTTCCAAGTCGTAAATCGTAAAAATCAAGGTCAATGGGTATTTGCTGAAATGGTAGCATCCTGTGACTCTACTGTGAGATTTTGGCTAAATGCTAAACAATTAAAAGACCGCTCTCTTTGGCAACCTGGATGGCAATCAACCCAAGAGTTAGAACCTCTTGAATAATAAAAATGGATACCAGTTTATGAGATTGTTTTCTTTCAGTCTGTTTACAGCAATTCCCGCTGTCCGTGAACTACCGATTTAGCGGGCAAGATGCCCGCACCACAAGAATTTTACTATTCACGCCTTGTACATAATTGATCCGAAATATGCTGTAATTTCCAATAACATAATACTATCTTTAACCTCAAAATTTTATAGCTATTTCTCCAGAAACTCTAACAAAATTTTACTCAATAAAAATTATTTAAAATGGATTATGAGNTTTATATGACTCAAAACAAGTCCGAAAAATACTATCTTTAACCTCAAAATTTTATAGCTATTTCTCCAGAAACTCTAACAAAATTTTACTCAATAAAAATTATTTAAAATGGATTATGAGCATTTAAAAAAGGCGATTAAATTATTAATAGAAGCAACCCAAAATTTAGAAGATGTTGTCAGTGAAAAATCTACAATTTCCGCAAATAATCAAACAGTTGAAACTGCTAAAGAAACTATCAAAAAAGCTATAGCAGAAATGTCTGCTGCGGTAAATCCTCCAGTCACAAATCATATTCCCGATGAATTTTTAGCCAAAGCAGAAAATTTAGGTATTCCCTTAGATGATATTGAGGTTATAGTTGCTATTTCTGAACATCATCCTAGTCAGTTAGCGGGTGTATTAGCAGAAATTGAAAATCGGGCAGAAAATATTAGACGTAGGCGAGAATATTTTCTGATCCGATTACCAGAAATGCCAATAGAAAAATTAGGTTCTCGACTACCAATTGTCAAAGTTACTGATTTTAATTGGCCAGAAAAACCGATTTCTAAAGAATATCGAGAGGCAATTAAAGCTAAATACAAAATTGATAGACTGATGAAAAAACGATCTGATTCTAGAACATCTATTTTTGCCAAAATTCAAGCTGCGGAGGAATATTTAGGTCAATCTCAACCAGGGGAAAATGATTCTGATTTCGATGAAGAAATCCCATTTTAAGTAGACATGATGGATGTCATATTAAGACCGATAGCATTGGTGTGATTAGATGTTGTAGAGGCAAATGACCATTTACCCCAAAAAGAGGGAAGAGAATTGAGAAAGATTTAGCAATGATTTGGCAATTATTGAAGATAGAACATTTTTTGGCATTGCTGAAATGTAATAGTAAGTAGCTGAAGGTAAAATTGAAAAACTTATGTTTTGCGTTGATACTTAATCTAAAAATCATTACCATTCAGCAACACCCATTTTTGATACCGAATTAAGCGAATTTGATATTATATCATGTCTCATTGAATAACTGTAATAAAGAATCTTTCCCCAACCTCGTAGGGACGTTGCATAACAAAAATGCGTTTCATGTCGCATAGCGAAACGTCCCTACATTCCGGTTAATTAATGTTACTTGATATTACTCTCTAATAGCAAACCATTTTCCAATAATGCATCAGCGGCTTTTTTAATCTCATCAAATGCCATTCCCGACCTTTTAGCAATATCTAACAATGTATATTCCCCATCGGATAAATTTAAAACCCACAGGATTGCCATTTCATTTAATTCACTATCTTTTTGACCACCAATTGCCCTGTATAAACCTCTTTTACCCAATTGCGGTTCGCATTTTTGGTTTTGGTTTACATAGATTTTATTGTTGTCGAGAATCTGTAATATCGACATACATTTATAGAAAGAATCAGCTACATATTCGGGTTGCACAAAAGTCAAATTATCTGCTGATGTATGATATTCAGGAAAACTGCCATGAGGCGATCGCATAAAACAGCCTACAGCTAAATTAAATCCTGGTGAACAATATTGACGCTCATCATAGCCATAGGGAAAAAAGTCGATAATTTTATAATCTTCAGCCGTATTATTAAGAACATAAGAGACAATATTATCAATTTCAGTGTCACCACGACGGCTTTTTTTGTAAGTAAAATTACCATTATCTCCCAAACAAGTTAATACTAAACCATGTTTGATTTTAGAAACATTTTTTTCATTTACAGATAGCCAGGTAATTGAACCAATGGTTCCGGGAATAAAAACAAACCGATAAGAATAGTATGGTGTAATTTGACTGAGATGTTTTGCTAAAAAGACAGCAATTGATATTCCCGAAAGATTGTCATTACAAAGGGAGGGATGACAAGCATGGCAAGAAATTAACACCTCATCTGTAGTTTTTCCTGGTATAAAATATTCACCATAGGTGAGATGACCTGGTTCAAGGGAGGAATCAATATAAACTTCATATTCCTCATCCTGCAATTCTAAATATTGGTTATGAGTCAAACAAAATCCCCACCTTTCTTTATAGTAAGAAGTCCGGTAAGGTATCCAATTGGGATGTTCTGGAATTGTAAATAAATGTTCTTTAAGTTCTGCAAAAGATACTTTTTTATGAACTGGAATACTGTAGTTCATAATATGTAGATTTGAATTAGCAAAATCTACAATTTTCTCCCCTTGAGAGTTTTTAATGTAAGCATCTTTAATATTCCATTCTTTCGGAACAGTCCAGTCAAATACTTGAGTTCCTGTTGGTATTTCATGGATTTCTAATGGAATATGTTTTTGGATAATTTTCAGAGTTTCTCTAAAGCCATTTCCTGTAATACTGCGACAGATAGGATATAGTTCAGAGATTAACTGGTAAAGTTCTTGACCCATCTGATTTGATGATTGTGTTTTTAGAGTCGGGACTATGGGTGTTTCAAGAAACATGGTTATCTAAATGTAATTTTAATTAAATAGGTTTTGCAAACGGTCGGAGGTTAATATCAGTTACTTCAACAGTTCGAGGTAAACTAAGAGCATTGATGACTACAGAAGCTATGTCCTCTGGCTGCATGAGACGTTCGGGATGATAGGGTTTACCCTCCATTTCATGAATATTTGCTTGTCGAGGAGTAGCAGTGCGTCCAGGGAATATACTCAGGACTCTAACCTGTTTAGTATTTACTTCTTCTCGCAGACTGTCAGCGATCGCTTTGAGGGCATGTTGGGTAGCAGCAAATTGACCCACATTAGCCCTTGCACCTAGGATAACACTGGAGTTAATAAACACAATTTGTCCCTGACTTGATACAATCATGGGGAGTAAAGTCTGTGTCAAAAGATAGGGAGCACGAACATTATTTTGATAAAGCCAGTCGAGTTTTTCAACAGAAGTCTCTTGAACAAGCCCCATTGAAAATGCTCCTGCACTGTGAATGAGCAAGTCAACCTGTCCAAAATCTCGCTCAAGATTTGTTTTCAACTTGCCAATATTTTCACCTACACTCAGATCGATACTATAGGTAAGAACTTTGGGCGCAGTTTTTTGAGCGATCGCAGCAACTGCTTCCAGTCTTTCTACATTCCGCCCTACCAAACCGAGCTTTGCACCTTGTAACGCTAAATTCAAAGCGATGGATCTGCCAATACCACTACTCGCTCCTGTGATAACTGCAATCTGATTATTTAAAACTGGCATGAATATAACTCCATTGATGACAATTAAGTTTTAACAACGGTAGGAGCAATCGCAGGTGTTTGGGGAGTCTGTACATTTGTAAATGATTTTTTGTCATATAACGCGACCAAAGAATCTGAAATTGGACACAAGTCAGTACTCCGCAAGAAGTCACCCAGGGAAGTTCCCGTGCAAGCAGAATCAATATTAGGAGCGCCCCGTTGAGCCATCGCGTCATCAAAGTGTACCGTTCTAAAGTCGATACTGAAACGAGTATAGCCTGAAGTATTGGGGACAGTAGAATGCATCTGTGCCCCTGAAAATAGAATCATCCCACCAACTTTTGTGACTAATCGTAGTTGTGGATCTAACTCTAGAGGTTCTTCTGGATGGGGTTGCTTGCGTGTATCCGTTTTAATGTGCTTCGCAGCATTTTTGCGACTTTCTTTATTCCACTGGGCATACATAATTGTAGTCCCTTGACCCATTTTTCACTGGCTGACTCCAATATCGGGGATGGAATGCCATGCCATTCTCCGATGTAATCTCGTAAACTGGAAGCCACCAATTAATTTGGCACTGAGGAGCAGAGTACCAAGTATCACGGTGGGGATGGAAAGCATAGGCAATACCACTGCTAAGATAGCCATCACTTGTTGCCGTTCTCAGTCTTGGTACGTCAAAGTAGGTTTTATTTAAGTCACATCCACTCTCTTGCAAGATCCCCTGAATGAGTTGTTTTGATTTTGGATGGTGGATAAATGCTGGCTTGAGCTTCGCTAAAATCGCCACAAAATCTTCCACAGGTAAACTGTGTTGAGCTTCTCTGGGATCTAAAGGAGCAAAGGCTTCCTCTGCCATTTCACGGGCAAGATCGCAGAGGGATATCGCGCTAGGACAAGGAGAAAATACGAATAGATGTCCGTTGTATAGATGCTCTCTTCTGACATCATCACTAATAGTAGAATCGAAAAAAATTGTACTCATTTTAGCCATTCCTCAGCGACTTTCAAAATTATTGCTTTGAAGTCTTATAATTATGTAGTTACGGTTATATTCTCTTGAGAGTTATTAGAATTTGTAAATGATGACCAAGCTAAATCTTTATCAGAAATTTCACTCACAGGCAAAGGCCATTTAATACTAAAAGCTGAGTCGTCATAACGATAACCGGAGGCATATTCTGGGGCATAGAAATCACCCATTTGGTATAGTACTTCAGTCTCATCAGCTAGGGTTTGGAAACCGTGGGCAAAGTTATCCGGTACATAGAGAGCCCGGTGATTTTCAGATGTTAATTCGACTCCTATATGGCATAAGTAAGTAGGAGATTCTGGACGTAAATCAATAATTACATCATAGATAGCCCCTCGGATACAGCGAACTAACTTTGTTTCTGTGGAGGGATGTTTTTGATAATGCATACCTCGCATAGTTCCTTTTTTATTGTTAAAAGAAAGGTTACATTGAACAACTGTAGGTTTCAATCCATGAGCTTCAAATTCATTGACGCAAAAAGTACGAGCAAAAAAACCTCGACTATCCTCTTTTTTATCTAAGTCGATAATGAATGCGCCTCGTAGCTTAGTTTCTGTGAATATCATCTGAATTGATTAAAAAACTATTTTGCGGCCATAAAATGCTTCAGCATATTTACTTGGTGAATTAGACTCAATACCCCTAATTCTGAGAATTGAACGAAAAGTTTCTTCGATAAACCATTGCTTATTATTCTGGCTTTGAAAGGCATCCAGAATGTACTGAATTTTTCGGCGACAGAGTATATCATCCAGATGCACAAAAAAATTGGGAATTCCTAAATCACCATCATATTTAGGAATTTCGTATTCTAAAATTAAATGATTTCTAAAAGTATTCCAGGTTAAATCAGAAATTAAGCGATGGTCTTGGTGACGGTCGTCACGGTAATGAGTGAAAATCAAATCTGGTGAAAATTCTTGCTTTAATTGTTCAAAGCACTCTTTCATCTCTATACCATGGAAAGGCAGAAAGCCATCTCGGAAATTTTTAATGATAATTTTCTTTGCCGATACTTCTTTTAAGAAGATATTGGCACTTTCAGTGGCTTCCTGCGCTCTTTGCTCATTAGAGCTAAAAACTACCCAATATACGGTGATGTTATTGTATTTTTCAATTAGTTTTAAAACTGTACCTCCACAGCCGATTTCAATATCATCGCAATGGGCACCAAAACAGAGAATTTTGTACTCAGATTCTTCTGTTTTGTTAAACTTAATTTCCATCATACATGGGATACCTCTAATTGTTGATCTCTCCATACTTCCCAAGGTCTTTCACCACGAGCATACATATCATCCAATTGTTGCTTCTCTTTAAAAGTATCCATAACCCCGAAAAAGCCTGTATACTTGTAAGCAAAAAGTTGCTCTTTGGCAATCAATCTTTCAAAAGGCTTCAGGACAAGTTCTTCCCCTTGATTAATATATTTAAATATCTCTTTCTTAAAGATGAAATATCCGCCATTAATCCAAATATCGCGCTGGGTGACATCCTTAAAATCTTTCACCAAACCTTGTTCATCCATGTCAACTAAGTGAAAGCTTTGACTTGGTTTAACACATAAAAAACTAGCAATTTTATCACGCTTATAAAAATCATCAATATGTGTTGGCAGATGTAAGTCTGTCAAGCCATCACTGTAGTTAGCTAGGAATACTTCTTCTCCTTCTAGATATGGTTCAATTGCCTTGAATCTTTGACCAATATTGGCAGTTAAACCTGTATCTACAAAGGTGATATTCCAATCTTGGATATCTCGATTAAAGAGTTGCATTTGACCCCCATTTGAGAGAGTAAAATTATTAGAGAGCCACTCATTATAATTTAAAAAATAGCTCTTAATCATGTCAGCTTTGTAACCCAAGCATAAGATAAAATCTTTATGACCATAGTGTGCATAGTATTTCATTACATGCCATAATATTGGTCGATAACCAATATTCACCATCGGCTTGGGAATGCTGTCTGAATATTCTCTCATTCTGGTTCCAAAACCGCCACAAAATAGAACTACTTTCATTTTTTTATTTTCCTTTTTTTAAACTATTAATTAAGCAAATTTTAATTAGGCTATTCCACTTTTATATATTCAATTAAGGAAACAACCATTTCTCTTTTTGGAAGAGGATTACCTCTACTGAAATTCAGAGTATTTCTGAATTAAGGGTAAACTTTTACTTCCGGAATTGGGACAACAAATTGACCACCCCAATCCCGAATGTAAGTCATTTGTTTCATAATTTCCTCCTGCAAATTCCAGGGCAAAATTAACACATAGTCTGGTTTAGTTTCTTGGATTTTGTCAGGATGAAAAATTGGAATATGAGTTCCTGGTAAAAATAGACCTTGTTTGTAAGGACTACGATCTACTGTATAGTCAAGAAAATCAGTGCGGATACCACAGTAATTTAAGAGGGTATTTCCTTTTCCAGGAGCACCATAACCAACTATTGATTTTCCTTCGCGTTTAGCTTTAATTAAGAAATCAAGCAATTTACGTTTGGTTTCTTTGACTTTTTCCCCAAAGGAAAAATATGTTTCTAAGTTTGTAAAACCAGCCGCTTCTTCTCTCGCTCTGAGTTCTAATACTTTTTCACTCACTGCTTGAGAAATATTTTCCGTATGACGAGCATAAATTCTTAAAGAACCGCCATGAGTGGGTAATTCTTCCACATCAAAAATAGTTAAACCGTGAGTGGCAAAAACTTTTTCTACGGTAATGAAAGAGAAATAAGAGAAGTGTTCGTGGTAGATAGTATCAAACTGATTTTCTGCCATTAACCGCATCAAATGGGGAAATTCCATTGTAATTACTCCCTGCGGTTTGAGGATGATTTTCATCCCTTTGACAAAATCATTAAGATAGGGAGTATGAGCAAGGACGTTGTTACCTAACAATAAATCAGCGCTTATTCCCTTCTCAACTTGTTCTCTAGCTGTCTCCACCCCAAAGAACTTCACAACCGTGGGAATACCTTTTTCGACTGCTACCTTGGCTATATTTGCTGCTGGTTCTATTCCCAATGTAGGGATACCTTTGGCAACAAAATATTGCAATAGATAACCATCGTTACTGGCAATTTCCACTACCTGACTTTGGTCATTTAATTGGAAACGTTCTGTTACAAGATTAACATAGTTTTTGGCGTGTTGCAACCAGCTATCAGAGTAGGAGGAAAAATAGGCATAATCGCTAAAGATATTTTCAGGAGTAATATACTCTTGCAACTGAACTAAAAAGCATTCCTCACAAACATAAGCATGTAAAGGATAAAATGCCTCCATCTCATTATGCTGTTCCGGTTTGCGATAGCTTTCGCAGGGAGGAGACATTCCCAAATCTACAAATGTGTGACGTAATTCTGTGCCACAAAATAGACAGTTGCCTTGATGTAAATTTTTGTTATTTTGATGTTCTTGCATTGTTAAATATGAAAATTATATTATAGTATAGTTATAATTAAAGCTTGTAGTAGGGCTTTAGCCCCAAATTATAGATAGGGTTAAAGCCCTACTACAAACAAAAACTTTTTTATCAGTTATTATCGGGACATGATATAACCCCCCTTTTTCAAGCTATCCCTGATCAGGAACTCCTCAAACATTTTTTTGATAGGGAGATGGGGAGGGATGGGGAGA
>NZ_LGSU01001366.1 GCF_002260545.1 Hydrocoleum sp. CS-953
CGCTATTCCTTATCCCAGATTTTCTAGAAAAAAACACCGCATTTTTGTCATTCTTCAAATAAGTATAGTATTTTTTTACCGAATAATTAAGGTATAAAGCCTCTAAATTGATAGATAAATAAAGAAAAAAAATCATTTTAGCCAATTCTCTTATTATGAAGAAGAGGTAATTAGGGCTTGCTGATTAAATATAAAAGCATTGACAGATAAATATTTTAGCTTTTTTAGGTTTGGAAAAAGTACAAGATTTTCGTTCTAAGGGGCTCAAAAAGTTAGAATTTTGGGTTGACGCTCTTGCTGAAAAATCAAGGGATAATTCTTCCGACTGCCTCCTCTAAATTCCCCACTCCTCCTGACTCCTGTACGGGCGTTTTGCTATCGCACAACTCCGTTAACGCGGAGCGACATATAAAGCGGAGCTTTGCATTAGCACATGGCCGTTTCGCTGCGCGACATGAAACGCCCCTACGACTCCTGACTTCTACCCTCACCCATAAGACTTTTTCAGCCAACCCTAATTATTAATTATTAATTATTAATTATTAATTATTAATTATTAATTATTGAACACACTTCCCACACCCCCAGACTCCCTACTCCCTACTGCCTACTCCCTACTCCCTACTGCCTACTCCCTACTCCCTAATTTGACCTAATTTGAAGAGACTCTTTCTAATGGAATTTCAAATATAAAAGTAGTTCCTTTACCAACTTCACTGGAAAAATCTATTTTTCCACCATGCAAATCTACACACTGTTTAACAATAGATAATCCTAATCCTGTTCCTGGTATTTGGCCTACATTACTTGCTCTGTAGAAAGATTCAAACAATTTTTCTTGGTTCTCAACTGGAATACCCATTCCCTCATCTTTAATTCTAAAAATGCCTGTTTTATCATTCAAATTTAACTCAAAATCTATCTTACCTCCTGTCGGTGAATACTTAACAGCATTGGATAATAAATTATTTAAGATATGGCGAATTAGTTTTTCATCCATCAAGAAAAATTGCACCTCATTCTTATCAGATTTAGACTTAGATTTTGTGGATTTTTTTTTGTTAACTGTGAAGTTAATAGTATGTTTATTACTAGCAGTAACTTGAATTGAGTTGACAATAAAATTACAGACTTTAATCAAATCAATAGGCCCTGGTTTATATTTCAGTTTTCCTGCATCTGCTTTACCAATAAATCTGACATCCTCTAGCAGTTCAAGCATTTCTTGTGTAGATTCTTCAATGTAAACTAAATATTGATTTTTTTCGGCTTCAGTAATTTGATATTCATAAGATCGAAGCAATTGACTAGATAATAAAACTGTATTTAAAGGATTACCAAATTCGTGAGTAACCATTGAGAAAAAACGACCCCTTACTTCTCTCAAATCTCGTTCTTGTTCCAAAGCTTGACGTATTTCTTCTTCCTCTTTTTTCTTCTCTGTAATATTTCTACCTATATAAACAAAATTTTCTACTCCTTCCACATCCGTCTGAATTACTGAACAAGAAAATTCAATAATAATTTTTTCTCCACTTTTGTTCTGACAAATTAATTCTACGTCTTGAGATATTTTCCCTTGTAATAACAGATGTTTTTGTCGCGCTTTATGTAGTAATTTTTCTTGCGGAATAATCATGGAAATTTTTTGCCCAACCAACTCTTCTTGTTGATAGTCAAATAAAATTTCTGCTGCATGATTAATAGTTTTAATTACTCCAGAACTTGTTGTCACTAATAAAACATCTGCCATATAGGTAATAATTTTATTAATATAATCCTGAGAAGCAGTCAAAGCACTTAATAAAAGATGAGATTCATTGGCGCTTTGAATTAACTGCTGCTGCATTAGCATTTTTTCTGTGACATTTTCAACTAATANATCCTGAGAAGCAGTCAAAGCACTTAATAAAAGATGAGATTCATTGGCGCTTTGAATTAACTGCTGCTGCATTAGCATTTTTTCTGTGACATTTTCAACTAATACTACTAAGTTTTTTTCTGATAAATCTGAATTAAAATCTGCAATTATAGATAGATTTATATATAGAGGAGATTGATTTTCTGAAGACCTAGCAACTCCTTCATATTCAAAAATTTCTCTCTTGCCATTAATTACTTCCTCTAGTATTTTTTCAGATCCTATTAATTCTGGAAAACTACTCTGAATATCTTCACCGGGAATTGCTAATTCTGGAAATTCAGCAAATTTTTTTAACCCATTTGATACCTCTAAAATTTTTAACTGTGAATTAATCATCAAATACTCTGTCTGACGAGATAAGAATAGTTTTTTTAATAGGTTAATCATGGGTAGTTCAAACTAAAAAAATTTATTTATTGAGGAATAAGTACCTGGACAGAATTAATTTAATATTTTAGTGCTGCTAGGTAAGAGTTTAATAATGGATAATTGATAATTACCTCTCCCTAAAAACGGATAGGATTGAATAAAAGAAAAATTTTTTCTCTCTTGGTCGATTGGATATGGCGTTAACGGAGTGGCTCTGTTAAGAGCAGGAGACCCGCTCTTGCAGAGCCGCTTCGCTAACGCCATCCCATCCTAACGGGATGCTCCGCAAACGACCGCTTGTTTCTCCTTTAAAGGATAGGCTTTAAACCTTAATTATTCGGTAAAGAGAATATAGCCGATTAGTAAATACATGGCAAATATATAAATAATTTTGTCTACCTACTTAATTCAAAACTATGACTTCTAAATTTTGCATATAATTCTGTAGTAATACCAATTTGATAAATGTTTAGTACAAATAGGTAGGGAATTTTTTAGTAGTCAGGAGTCAGGAGTCATAATCAATTACTTCCATACAATTTTTAGGTAATAATATCATGTCCGGTAGCATCGGTATTGTCAGGTAAGGGTAAGGAAGAAGTAAGAAGCAAGAAGCAAGAAGAAAAAACGCCTTAATTACCTAGAATATAAGGTTTAAGATCCAGAAAAAACTATAGTTATTTACTCTGGGGTTTACACGCTCCAATACCAGAGGATTTGCTACATATCCTGAAAAAAAAGTGTTATACCAATTATCAAAAGTCTTGCTCTACTTAGAAGTTGGAAAAAATAACTTTTATTCATAAAAAAAGTTACTAAATAACAAGTATTTACTCAAACAAATAATATTCATAAGTATGGCTCTTCTACGGTAGCTATGATAAATTACTACACTTAGGAACTCCATAACTATTGCTATAGAAGGATTATGGAAATACAAAAAAGCTATTTTAATAAAAATTCCTTTTTATTTTGTTGAATCATCTGCTATTTAAAAGTTTAGAGCTATTTTAAACTACTAAGAAGCTATAACAAGTCTAGGAGAGCCATAAATATAAAATCCAAGTATAGCAAAGTTTCTGGCAACTGGTATTAGGTATTACAATCTACGAATAAATACTTAATTATAAAGTAATTTTAAAATCAAGTATCAAGTATCAAGTTTTAATTTTGCTAAATCATATAATAACCCCACCAAATCCTAATATTTTTAGTCTTTATTCATAAGACTTGTATCTTGATTCATAAAATTTGTAGTCTTTATGCGGCACTAAATCTACAACTAATTAATTAGGGCTTGTTGATTAAATCTAAAAGTATTTACAGATAAAGGTTTTAGCCTTTTTAGGTTGCTAAAAAGTACGCCTGTTTCAGCTCTTAATGCACGGTTACCGAAAAATCAAAAAGGAGCATATTTTCAGCAAGAGTTGGGAAAAAAATTACTCCCTACTCCCCTACTCCCCTACTCCTTAAAAAGACTTTTTCAGCAAACCCTAATTATGTCTCCTACCTCCTAACTACTTATTCGTCCTTCAAGCTGTTTTTACCATTATTCTATAAGATAACTTATCAAAAATATCATCTACGTTTTCACCAGTTTTAGCAGATGTATTATATGTCGCGATAACTCTTTCATCTTCCTGATTATTGAATTTTAGTAATAGTTGATTAATTATTTCTGCATCAACTAAGTCAGATTTATTCAAAGCTAATATTGCTAAACTTTGAGGATTTATTGAGAAAAATAATTCTAATCTTTCAGCCAGATTATCTATAGTTTCTTGACGAGTAACATCTGCTACAACTATTGCTCCACTCGCCCCTTGTAAATAACTAGGAGCGATCGCCTTAAATTTAGTATGACCTTCTAAATCCCAAATTAATAGCTTCAAGGAAGTATTTTTTTCTATTTGTGTTGTGGCTAAACTTACTACTTTACTAGAAATTTTTACCCCCACTGTAGAAAGATATTGGTCACTAAACTGTCGATCCACAAATCGACGAATTAGGCTAGTTTTTCCCACACCAAAATCACCAACAAGACAAATTTTTTTCGATATCATAGNCCACTCGCCCCTTGTAAATAACTAGGAGCGATCGCCTTAAATTTAGTATGACCTTCTAAATCCCAAATTAATAGCTTCAAGGAAGTATTTTTTTCTATTTGTGTTGTGGCTAAACTTACTACTTTACTAGAAATTTTTACCCCCACTGTAGAAAGATATTGGTCACTAAACTGTCGATCCACAAATCGACGAATTAGGCTAGTTTTTCCCACACCAAAATCACCAACAAGACAAATTTTTTTCGATATCATAATTATGGTCAATTATAGTCGGTCTTCTTCTGCAGTTCATTCAAACAAATCAAATGTTACACACCTGCTCAATAATAGTGGCTGGTTATACTCTACATCTTGAGGAGAGTTTGTTTGTCCAGCTACTTCTAATCGTCTGGCGTCCACTCCCTGTTTAACCAAAGCATCCCTGACTATATTAGCTCTTTGCATGGCCAATTTTCGGTTAATATCTGGATTGCCAGTACGATCTGTATGACCTATTATCCTAAGATGTTTTTGAGGGTATTGACTGAGAAATTTTTTAATTTCGGCTATTGTCTGTGTATAAGTAGGCTCAAGTTTAGCTGAACCTGGCTCGAAATAGATGCGACTTTTCAATTTTAGTGGACTTAGTTTAATTGTGGTAATGACAGATTTTACTCCAGGGACTTGCTCAATTTTTCTAATTATTTTCTGAGCATCTGCCATATCCATCACTGTTCCTTTTACTGTTACTTTATCTTCCATATAGTTACTGGTGATGGACACACCTTCCATTTGATTTAATGCTTTTGTGATTCGCTCTACTTCACCACTTACTTTCGAGGGGTCAAGTGGTACTTCTATAGCTACTATTTGATTATCTNAAGTAGGCTCAAGTTTAGCTGAACCTGGCTCGAAATAGATGCGACTTTTCAATTTTAGTGGACTTAGTTTAATTGTGGTAATTACAGATTTTACTCCAGGGACTTGCTCAATTTTTCTAATTATTTTCTGAGCATCTGCCATATCCATCACTGTTCCTTTTACTGTTACTTTATCTTCCATATAGTTACTGGTGATGGACACACCTTCCATTTGATTTAATGCTTTTGTGATTCGCTCTACTTCACCACTTACTTTCGAGGGGTCAAGTGGTACTTCTATAGCTACTATTTGATTATCTACTTCTAAACCATAAAGACTAGCCTGTTTTTCAGCTATTTCTACTGCTTGATTTCGTAAATTTTGATTTGGTAGTTGCCCAGTTAAAGTTAAATAACCTCTTTTTATTTCTGCATTTAAACTATAAAAGGCTAACTTTGGAACATCATCCCAAGCTTGATAAATTTTTACTTCAACACTTCGATAAAGTCTACTATAATACTGATAGATTCCCCAGGGAATTAAAATTAAACTTACAATTAATCCACAAATTATTAATATGGCAGTAGGTGCTTTAGAAACAGAGAGTTTCTGATTTTCTTGTACATCTATATCTATTAATGCTTTTAGTAATAATTTAATTGAGCTAGGAATTGTATCTGGGTCTCCAGCAAAATTCTTAATATCTTTACCGTAATCTATCACAATGTTACTGAGTGTTTGTCGTAATTCTTTCACAAACGACTTGTTAGCTTCTCCTTTGATTACTACTGCTAAATAACAATGTCCGGCAACTTCTAAAATAATTTTTGAATCTCCATATTCAATCTGATTCAATTCTGAAATATCTCCAGACTGAACAATACAATCATTCACAAAANTCTTTCACAAACGACTTGTTAGCTTCTCCTTTGATTACTACTGCTAAATAACAATGTCCGGCAACTTCTAAAATAATTTTTGAATCTCCATATTCAATCTGATTCAATTCTGAAATATCTCCAGACTGAACAATACAATCATTCACAAAACTCCGGATAGCAGTTAACATTCCCGCCACCATTTCTGATTCTAATTTCTCTCGCCCAGACTGTTGAGCTTCAGCAATTACTAAACCTGATTCTTTATGAATTAAAAATACTGCTTGTACAGTAAAAACCATTATTTCTGAGAGAATAAGTTCTGCCTCAGAAACTCCTTGAAAAATTGCCTGAATTTTCCGTATTATTCCCTTGAAACTAAATGTATCTGAAATTTTGTCATTAATTTCCCGAATTGCTTCTGTCATATATTTAGAAATTGTACTGCCAATTACAGGATATAAAGCATCAACTATAGAACTTTGCTCTAAGAAAATTTGCTCTTTAATTGCTGTGCCCATTTCTGGTGCTAATGCTTGGGAAATTTGTCGCTTATCTATCTTAATTTGTTCTCTAATTGCAGCTCCCATTTCTGGTGCTAATGCCTTGGCAATTTCTTGAGGATAATTCTGTATTACATAGGAAATTACTACTGGAAATAAAGGTGCTAAAACTTCAATAATTGACTGTTGGTCTTGTTCTGTTTTCTTACTTATAATAATATCAATAATTGGTGCTAATGCCTCAGCCATTAGCTGGGGGTCTTGATTTATTTGTATTGCTATTGCCGGAGATAAGATCGGAGCTAGTGCAGAACTTATTGCTTCTCGATCTTGTCGAAATATTTTTTGTATAACTTGGTCAATTATTGGGGTAATTGTTTCTATAACATCTCCTTCTGTTTGACCTAAATGAGTGAATAAATTTTCTAATAGTAAAGGATTGAATAGATTATTTAATTCATTTTGATGATCATCGAAACTTTTGTTGCCTAAGTTAGTATTTAGCCTCCGAATTAATGTAGCTACTTTTGAACCAAGTAATAGATTCTGCAAAGCTTCAAATGCTTCTGTTTCTGCATTATACTGTTGATAATTATTGGAAAATTCTGATTTTTTTTCTAGTTTATTGTCAGGTAAAAGTAATGATTCTTGCCTAGCTAATATTCTTGTTTGATTATTGACTTGATTATTAGTATATATATTTTCTACATCTATAATATTATCCTGATTTTGACCAGACTCTTTTTGAAGAGAATGATTGATAGAGTCATCCTGATTTTCAATTAGACTAGCTTCCTTTTCCAGAAAACTTATCTGCTCCTGAGACTCAATAGATTTATCTGTCAAATCTTCAGGAACATCAATTAAGTTTAGGTCTGCTAATAAATCGAATAAACGTTTTAGCTGTTCAACTGCTTCTACATTCAGTTCAACAGATTGATTATTGTTTATATATTTCTGATTTTTAGCAGATTCTCTGTCCAAGTAAGCCATTTATTTCTACTTTATTAAATAGTTATCCAATACTCAAATCTCTGTTCCTATATTTTTATCTACTGCTTCTTTAAGTTCAGTCATTAACTCAGTTTTTTTCATTCTCATGCCAACTTCAAACATAATTTCTGCTAAATCATCCCGTGAAACTTTGCCATCTTGAAGTAAAGAAAACTGCTTCTCAAGTTGCTCAAATATTTGAGTTTTCAGATTANTTATTAAATAGTTATCCAATACTCAAATCTCTGTTCCTATATTTTTATCTACTGCTTCTTTAAGTTCAGTCATTAACTCAGTTTTTTTCATTCTCATGCCAACTTCAAACATAATTTCTGCTAAATCATCCCGTGAAACTTTGCCATCTTGAAGTAAAGAAAACTGCTTCTCAAGTTGCTCAAATATTTGAGTTTTCAGATTACTAACATCATTCTCTAGTTTCTCTCTTGTTTTTGATAATTTATCTTGGAGAGAAATTGTTTGATTATCAATAATTTTATCTAAAGCTTCTTTAGTAGTAGTAATTTTTCGATTTACCCGTTCAATTTGTTCCTTAGTTTCACCAATATCTTCTTGATTATTTTGCAGACTTAAATTTATACTTCTAATTTTTTGATCCATAGAATCAACCGTAGCTTGTAGCTCTGTAGAAAAAGCATTTTTGACTTGTTCTATTTGATTTTGAATTTCTTGTTTAACTAGAGATACTTCTGATTCTAACTTATCAAAACGATTTTCGTATTCTCTCAGCTTAGAGCCAAAAATTATATCGCGAATTTTATCAATATTTCCTAGTCTCTCACGCATTTCTTCTTTAGTTAAGTCGGCCATCTTTTCTCCTAGTAAATTGCCAAAATTCAGTATAAGCCAAAAAGCTTACATTTTTATTTTACTTGATTTTGCTTAGACTTGAATATACAACGCTTTTCAGATTGAGAAACTATATCGTCACAACCAAAATCTTGTAGGGACGTTCCATGGAATGTTCCTACTTTAGTCTACTGAAATGAAAATCAGTGATAATAAGAAACTGTTTGTTAAAAGAATATTAAAGCCTGCCGTAATAGAATTGCGACGATAGAAAGCAATCTCGCGCTAAGATTGCTCCTTCCACTCAGTTTCATTTGCAATGACTGACAATTACTAATAATCCTGATTTGATATAATAGCAAGTTAAAATCCTTTCATTAATGGATAATGGATAATTGATAATGGATAATTGATAATTACCTTTCCCTAAAANTAAGATTGCTCCTTCCACTCAGTTTCATTTGCAATGACTGACAATTACTAATAATCCTGATTTGATATAATAGCAAGTTAAAATCCTTTCATTAATGGATAATGGATAATTGATAATGGATAATTGATAATTACCTTTCCCTAAAAGGGATAGGATTGACAAATAAGGAAAATATTTATTTCTCTTGGTCGATTAGATATGGCGTTTCGCTGCGCGACATATATAGCGTTAGTTAGCGCAGTTCCTCTGGAAGAGGCAGCTCCTCTGCAAGAGGCAGCGGCTCTGCAAGAGCGGGAAACCGTTCCCTCCGGGACGCTTTCCTACGGAATGCTCCGCAAACGCGCACTTCGGAGCTTTGCGTTNCGCCATCTCATCCTGACGGACTGCTCCGCAAACGACCGCTTTTTCCCCTTGAAAGGGGAGGCTTCAAGGCGTGAATTATCTAATTATTTAATTATTTAATTGTTTAATTATTAATTATTTCGGTAATTCTAGGATGGGTTTTGCTAATTGTGTTATAATTACTAACTTTAGGTTGCAAAATGACTGGAAGGCAATCATCAGCCTTTTGACGGAACGCGCAAAAAACACATTTTTATCAGCAGATTTATCAGATCATGTCTGAAGAAAAGCTCTTAATTACCAACAATATGCCTCTAGATAAACTACAACAACTAGCAACTAAGTCTGTTGATTTACTAGAGACAATTCTTGATAACTCAAGCATCCCATTACCAGAAAGAGCAGAAATAGCTTTGCGAATATTAGATATAGCTCAATCTGCTGAAGGAAATATTCAAAATCCAATAACTTCAGCTAATAGTAATATTGTTGCACCTCCTACCTCCAAAATACCAAAGTTTATCCCTAACTATTCTCAGTCAACCTCAAATCAAAATCAATCCAAAATTTTACCTGTCAACTACCTACAAATCGATAATTTCTTGGAACCTCAACAACTAGAAACAGCACTCACAGTTGCCATCCAAAATAAAAATAATNAAATATTCAAAATCCAATAACTTCAGCTAATAGTAATATTGTTGCACCTCCTACCTCCAAAATACCAAAGTTTATCCCTAACTATTCTCAGTCAACCTCAAATCAAAATCAATCCAAAATTTTACCTGTCAACTACCTACAAATCGATAATTTCTTGGAACCTCAACAACTAGAAACAGCACTCACAGTTGCCATCCAAAATAAAAATAATTTTACCGACTCTTCAGTTCACAACAAAAGCAGCAATAAAGTAAAGAAATTTCGACAATCTTCAGTTCTTCACCATAAATTTTATCCCGAAATTGCTACATCTGTACAAAACAAAGTCTTAAATATTCTCCCTTCAGTTTTGGAAAAACTAAACCATGCAAATTTCTCCACATCTAATATTGTTATTCAACTAACAGCACACAATGATGGTTGTTTCTACACAATTCATAGTGATGCCAATACAGAAATGACTGCTACTAGAGAAATGACTTATGTTTACTACTTCTATCAAGAACCAAAATCATTCTCTGGAGGAGAATTAGTAATTTATGAAACTAAGGTAGAGGGAAATAATCTTTCCAAACANATGCAAATTTCTCCACATCTAATATTGTTATTCAACTAACAGCACACAATGATGGTTGTTTCTACACAATTCATAGTGATGCCAATACAGAAATGACTGCTACTAGAGAAATGACTTATGTTTACTACTTCTATCAAGAACCAAAATCATTCTCTGGAGGAGAATTAGTAATTTATGAAACTAAGGTAGAGGGAAATAATCTTTCCAAACACAATGATTTTAAAGTAATTGAACCTCGTAATAATAGTATTATCTTTTTCCCTAGTCGTTACTTACATGAAGTCTTACCCGTTAGTTGTCCGACTAAAGCGTTTGAAAATAGTCGCTTTACATTTAATGGTTGGATTCGCCGTGAAGATGGTTCAATAATTGATAATTGATAATTGATAATTGATAATTACCTCTCCCTAAAAGGAAGAGGATTGAATAAAAGGAAATTTTTTTTGTTTNTAATTGATAATTGATAATTGATAATTGATAATTACCTCTCCCTAAAAGGAAGAGGATTGAATAAAAGGAAATTTTTTTTGTTTCTCCACAGTCAGTGAGAGGCTTTATACCTTTATTTTTCGGTAATGGGGCAACGGACTTTTCTCCTATACCTTCCATACCTGAACTCTAAAGTAACAGAAACCGAATTACAAATCAGGCAAATGAAAAAGTTTTTGTTTGTAGTTTTGCTCTAGCCCGAACTTATAGATATTGCTCAAGCCTAACTACGAACTTTAATTATAACTACTCAAGCGGACATAATATCAGTCCAGTTAAATGTTAAAAAAATTGTAGGGGCGGGTTTCTCGATTA